>JAJZPX010000206.1 GCA_021811025.1 Actinomycetes bacterium | reverse complement strand
TCGCGATGGGTTTCCTCATGCTCGGCGTGATCAAGGTCCCCTGGCTGTATGGCGAGGCGAGGATCGACCCCGTTCGCGCCCGCTCGTTCGGCCGAGGCGCCGCCCTCGTCCTCGGCATGGCCTTCGGATTCGGCTGGACCCCGTGCGTGGGCCCCGTGCTCGCGTCCATCCTCGCGCTCGCGAGCGAGTCCGCGAGTGTCTCGCGCGGCGCCGCTCTACTGCTCGCGTACGCGCTCGGCATGGGCGTGCCGTTCGTGGCGGTCGGCCTGTTCTTCGGCCGGTTGAAAGGGGCCGTTCGCTGGATGTCCCGGCATGCCTTGGGCGTGAATCGGGCGGCCGGCGCTCTGCTCATGGTTCTCGGCGCCCTCATCCTCACCGGTCGGATTGCTGCGGTGGCTGCGCTTTTCGTGCGTTTCCTCCCCGCGGTCGGCTAACGACCCTTCAGCCTTCCTCATCTGCTAGCATCGCAGGCAGGGTCCGTTTGAGGAGTCTCTCTTGAGCCCTCCCCGCTCGCGCACAGGGAGTCTGGCCGCCGACATTGTCGCGCTCACGATCGCCGTGGTGAGCGTGGCGGTGCTCGTGTCGAGCGGCAGTGCGCTCGTGGGCGTCTACGCGATGATCGACGCGGAGGAGGCCGACCGGCTCATCGCCTACCGTCAGACCGTCGCCGAGAGCCTGGACGGGCGCCTGCTCACGATGCATCGCGTCGTCGACTCGCTCACGGCCGCGCTCGCGGCGAGGGCGGTCGACGACGGCACGGCGACGCGGGCGATAGCGACCGCTGCGCAGGCGAACGCCGAGTCATTCGACCTCCTCGCCGTCGTCGAGGAGTCCGGGACCCTCGTCGCGTCGGTCCCGATGCAGCGCGAAGGGATCGACGGGGTCGTCCTCGAGCGGGCGAAAGCCGCCGGGCGAGACGCCTGCTTCTTCGAACAGCCGGCGCGCGCCGCGCCGGGGCCGGGAAGGGGCGTGCGCCTCTGGGTCGCCGAGTCGTTCTCGGTCGGGGGGCGCGCGTATCTGCTCCTGGCGCGATCGCGGCCCGGCCTGAGGCAGGCGCTCCTCGACGACGCCGACTCCAAGGACGCCGGGCGCGCGGCGGCGGTGATCGGCGCCGATGGGCGCGTGTTGGTGGCGGGGAGCGACGGGCCCCCGCTCGATCTCTCGATCGCGCGGTTCGAGCCTTCGGCGCTCGAAGCCGCGGGGAGCGCGAGGGGCATCCGCAACGGCAGCCTCGGCGAGATGCGCGGGTACTGGTCTCGCGTGAGCGCGGCGCCCGAGCTCCGCTGGCGGGTGCTGATCGCGGAGCCCTCGTCCGCGGCGCTCTATCGAACGCGGGCAGCCTTGCTGCCGGCGTCGCTCACCGCCGCGCTCGCGGCGCTCGGCGCCCTGGTCGCGTCGGCGGTCTTCGCACGCAGGCTCGTGCGCCCGCTGCGGGAGTTCGAGCAGCGCGCACGCGACGTCGCCTCCGGCCGACTGGCGAGCCCCCTCGAGAGCGAGCGCAGGGACGAGATCGGCCGCCTGGCCGACGCGTTCGACGCGATCCTCGTACGCCATAACGCGCTCCGCGAGCTTTCGCGCCTGCTCGCGCGCTCCACGCGGCTGGACGAGTCGCTGCGAGGCACGCTCGCCGCGACCGCCCGCCTGCTCGGGCCCGAAGTGGTGCCGGCCGTGCTCCTGCTCGGGCCCGACGGGTCGCTCGAACTCGCCGCGGCGCCCAACGGGCGCGGTCTTCCTGAGGGGGCGCGCATATGCATCGGCCCCGAATCGTCGTGGCCGGCCGAGGCGCTGCGGAGTCGAGAGCCGATCGCGATAGGGACCGATGCCGTGCAGGCGGCTGGCGACCCCTTCGCGCAGGTCATGTTCGACAGCGGCGTGCGCTCCGGCCTGGCCGTGCCGCTGGTCGCGTCCGACGAGCCGATCGGGATCCTCGTCGCGCTGTCGACGACCGGCGAGGAGTTCTCCGAGGCGGAGCGGGAGACGCTGTGGGCGTTCGCAGCCCAGGCCGCGATGGCCATCGAGAACTCGAGGTTGTTCGAGGAGGAGCGCGCGTCGCGCCGTGAGGCGGAGGCGCTGCGAATGGTGGCCGAGGAGCTCGAGAGCCCGGCCGACCTCCGGGCTGGGCTCGAACGGGTGTCCGACATCGCGGCGGGCCTGCTGGGCGCGTCGCTCCGCAGCTTGTCGCTTGGAGGCGTGGTCGAGGCGGGGCTGGAGACGCTGCGCGGCGCGGACTTCCAGTCGTGGGACGCGTTGTACGCCTCGCTGTCGGGTGCCGACGCTCACGCGGCCGTGGTCGTGGCGCGCGACGAGCCGGTGCCCGCCCTGCTCCCTCAGCGGCATCCGCCCGTCATGCTCATCCCGCTGCTGCAGGCCGGCGTTCGCCGGGGGATGCTCGTCCTCGATCGCGTCGAGACGAAGGAGGATTTCGGCGAGCGCCAAGTCATGCTCGCGACGACCGTCGGTCGCGAGATCTCGCTCGCGCTGGAGAACGCGTTCCTGCTGCACGAGGCGAGGAGCCGGGCCACGATGCTGGACACCATCTTTCGGATCAGCCAGGCCGTCAGTTCCTCCCTCCAGAGCACCGTCGTCCTCAACCGCGTGCTCGACGTGGTGCAGAAGATACTCTCGGCCGAGGCCGTCTCGCTCATGACGTTCGAGCCGGTCAGGAAGACGATCGTCACGGCTATGGCCCGCGGCGTCCCCGATCGCGAGATGCTGTACTTCGAGACGGTTCCGGGCGGGGATCTGCCGGGCGCGGTCTTCGAGTCCGGCGAGGCCGAGGTGTTCCCGAACCTTCCGGGAATCGACACTCCTCTCGCACGCCTTGCCGCTCGCGCCGGGTTCAGGTCGCTGCTTGCCGTCCCGCTCCTCGCGCGCGGGCGGAGCACGGGCGTTCTGTCCGTGTATTCGTCGAAGGCGGACACGTTCGACAAGCAGGACGTGGAGCTCCTGCAGACGTTCGCCGTGCAGGCCGCGCTCGCGATCGACAACGCTCACCTGTACGGACGCGAGCACCACGTCGCCTCGGTGCTCCAGAACAGCATCCTGCCCGACCGCCTCCCCGTCGTGCCGGGCCTCGACGTCGCCACGGTCTACAGACCGACGGGTCAGGAAGCGGAGATCGGGGGCGACTACTACGACCTGTTCCTCGCTCCCGACGGACGTGTCGTGCTCGTGATAGCCGACGTGGCCGGAAAGGGCGTGGTCGCCGCCACGAAGACGAGCATGATCCGCTACTCGCTCCGCGGGATGGTGGCCGCCGGCCTCTGCCCCGCGGCCGCGCTCTCCGAGCTGAACCGGATGGTCGGAGAGACGGGCGATGCCAGCGAGATCGTGACGATCTGGGTGGGGTTTCTCGACATGCAGCGGAGGGAGCTGGTCTTCGCGTCCGCCGGGCATCCCCCGGCGCTGCTGCGCCAGCCTGGGAACGGCGCGATCGAGCGGCTCGGCCCAACCGGGACCGTGCTGGGCGCCGTGCCCTCGACCTCGTACGGAGAGGAGCGAACCGGCGTGGAGGAGGGCGCGACGCTCGTGCTGTACACGGACGGCGTCACGGAGGCGCGGAGCGGAGGGAGGTTCTTCGGGGAGGGGCGGCTCCGGCGCGCCCTGCGTCCGGGGAGGACGGCCGAGGAGACGCTGCGGCGGCTGATGACGTCGGTGGACAGGTTCACGGGCGGTGACATGCGCGACGACGCGGCCGTCCTCGTCGCAAGGCTAACGGACCGCGCCGGACGCGCCGATGAAACCGTCTGACGCGTGCGGCAGGAGGGTCCGATGCGTGGGGAAGAGCCGTTTGACGCGTGCGAAGTGATGGGTAGTATCAAGCGGGTGCAGGATGGATTTGGCAAGAGGCCCGGGTAGGGACCGCATGAGCGTTCGCATCGACGCGAGGACGGCCGAGGCCGTCTGCGTAGCGCATCTCGAAGGCGAAGTCGACATAGCCGTTGTCCCGGAGATCCGCCGTCAGCTCGACGCGACGATCACCGGTGGTTGTCGCAACATGGTCCTCGACCTGACGGCCGTGACCTACGCGGACAGCTCCGCGCTCGGCCTGCTCGTCTGGATCGACCACAAGCTGGCGCCGAGCGGCGGCAAGCTCGTGCTCGTCGGCGCGAACCGCGACGTCACGCGCGTGCTCGAGCTCTCCGGCCTCGTCGGCGTGGCCCCTTCCATCAGCGCGAGCCCGACGGTCTCGTCGGCGCTCGAGGGCCTCGAGATGCGCCTCGAGGAGAAGCCCGCGCTCTGGACGCGGACGGTCACGCTTCCGGCCCGCATCGACGAGCTCTCGTCGGCTCGCCAGCAGGTGGTGGAGGCGCTCGAGCGCCTGAACCTCCCGGAAGCGACCCTGTTCGACATCAAGGTCGCCGTCGGAGAGGCCCTGGCCAACGCGGTGCGGCACGGATCGCCGCACGGAGACACCGATGTGGTCGGCGTCGACGTCGCCGGTTACGACGACCGCGTGGTCGTCAAGGTGCGGGACACCGGGTGCGGTTTCTCGGGCGAGGCATCGTGCACGGGAGACGTGTACGCAGCAGGCGGCCGTGGCGTGATGTTCATGC
>JAJZPX010000002.1:11334-25573 GCA_021811025.1 Actinomycetes bacterium | reverse complement strand
GACTCGCCTGAGGTCGGCCGAGCCGACGTAGAGGATCGCGCCGAGGCCGTTCAGCACGAGGAAGCCCACGAGGCCGCGCGCGGACACGAGCGCGCGGGGGAGCTTCGGCAGCAGCACCGCGCCCAGCAGCAGTCCCGCGCCGAAGAGCGTGTTGATCCACCCGAGCGTCTCGACGCCGGTGTGCACGACGTCGCGGAAGAACAGCGGTTCCAGCACTCCGAACGCGCCGAACGAGAACCACGCGACCGTCCCGACGAGCACGTAGTAGCGGATGGGGCGCATGGCATACGCGGCCCGCAGCCCGGCCGCCATCTCGTGGAGCGGGTGACGCTCCTCGGCCGTCCGCTCGACCGCGCGCAGCCGCACGCGCCAAACGAGCAGCGCCGCAGCCAGCGACGTGAGCGCGTCGATGACGAAGACCCAGTCGACGCCGGCGAAGTGCGCCACCGCCGCGCCGAGCGCCGGGCCGGTGAGCAGCGCGAGCGAGCCCGTGCTCTCGATCCGCGCGTTCGTCCTCGCGAGCGCACCGGGGTCCTGCGTGAGGAACGGGGCGAAGCTCGCGCCGGCCGTCACGACGGGCGCGCCCGCGAAGGCCCACGCGCCGACGAGCGCGGTGAGCGCGGGCAGCGAGTGCGCGAACGCCATCCCGAGCGCCGCCGGCACGAACGCGATCTCGGCGACGGCGAGCACGCGCCGTGGGCCGTAGCGGTCCACGAGGACGCCGGCGACGATGCTGCCGAGGATCGAGCCGGCCGCCATCGCGACCATGATGAACGCGAGCTGCCCCGGCGAGGCGTGGAGGGTGTAGGCCGCTTTCCCCCAGATGCCGACGAAGAACGCCGCCTCGCTGCCCGCGCGCGAGACGAAGCGCGCGGAGACGACGCGGTAGAGGTCAGAGCGTCGCGCCACCGGGCCGTGCATCGAACGACGTCCCCTCACTTATGCAATCCGGGCGTGGGCGTATACGGTAGCAGAAGGCCCGGCCGCTCGTGCGACCGGGCCTTCCAACGACCTCCGAGACCGGCAGCCGTGATCTCGACGCCTACGGGAGGAGCGTCCAGAGATTGTCCAGCTCGCCGGCCGTGCCGCTCGTGATCGACGGCGTGCCGCCGATCACGTAGCTCGGCAGCTCGGCCGGTCCGTACTCCTGGTAGAACGCCTTGACCTGGGCCGAGAGCGACTCAGGGTGCGTCAGGAGCACGGGTCCGTTCGTGAACGCGGACAGGCCGGCGGCGGTCAGACCGTCAGGGAAGTTGGTGCCGGTGACGAGGAGGATGGACGGGGTCATCCGGTAGTGGTCCATGCCCCACTCGGCCAACTTCCTCGACGTCTCGTACCTGTCGGCGCCCGCCACCCTCGTGACTTCGAGCGAGTACGGCGTGGTCGCCAGCTGCGACGCGATGGCGCCGGAGATGGAGTTGCCGACGACCACGAGGCGCGTCACGCCCGGGTGCGCGAGCAGCCACGCGGAGGTGGCGGGGCTGAGCGAGGTGGTTTTCGTGAGGAGCACGGGCGCCCGCCCCGCTCCGGCCACGGGTCCGGCCGAAAGGGCGTCACCGTACGTGAAGCCGTCGCAGAGGAACGCGGTGTCGCTGATTCCGACCTCGGTCGACGCTTCGTAGGAGGCGATCATCGCGGCGGTCTCCGCGCGGTTCGCGCCTCCGATGCGAACGATGTCAGAGATGGGCGTGGCGCCGTCGATCGGTGCGGCGAGCGACTCCACTTCGTTCTCCACGGCCTCGCTCACGGAGTCCGTCGATCCGAGGATGTAGACGGTGAAGGGCAGCCGGCTCCACATCCTGCCCTGCGACAGACGCAGGATCTCCGCGGCCGTCTCGGGGCTGAGGTGCTCCGGGTCGGTGAGCAGGACCGGCATGCTGGTCATCGTCGGCGCCGGACCGAGAGGCCGCATCTGGCCGTTGATGCCCACCGGGCCGCGCCAGCCGCTCCACTGCGCGCTCCATGCCCCGGCCGTCAGCGCGTCGGCGTATTCCTTGCCCGTCGCGATGATGACGCCGGGCGGGGTCATCCTCTCACCGATGCCCTCGAAGCGCGAGTCGGAGAACTGCGTCAAGTACTGAATGATCCCGTCCTCGGTCGTCGGCCACATCTGCCGCGAGATCTCGGCCGCGGTCGCGTAGCGGTTCGCGCCGGCGATCCGCCGCGCGATCCCCTTGTGCTCGTACATCGTGTACGCGCCGAGCGTCGGCGGGAACGGGCTGTCGGAGGAGACGCAGACGTAGTACGGCCCGGGCGCGGGCGCGACGAAGAACAGGCTGGAGTACCAAGTGCCGCCCCAGAGCGGCATGCCGTTCGCGATCTCCGAGCCGAGCGCACCCGTCGAGGTGTCCATGGAGTACACCCTGATGTAGCTCATCTGGTAGCCGCCAGCGAAGCGGGCCTCGAGCACGAACGGGGTGCCTGTGTCGTCGGCGCTGATGATCGACCAGTCGACGTCGTCGGGGGAGGACAGCGTGTGCGAGCTGACCTCGGGAAGGGCCTTCGCAGTCTCGGTCGTGTCGTCGTTCTCGTACGCGTCGGCGACGACCATCGCGGGCTTCACCGCGGCGGGCCGGCCGGCTGCGAACGCGGTCAGCGGCAGCGCCATGAGCGCGACCAGCGCGATCGCAAGGGATAGGACGATCCTCTCTCGTCGTTTCATGCGTCCGCCCTCTCTGCTAGTGGAATGCGGCCAGTGGATCGATCTGCCACGAGGGTCCCAGATTGTGGGAACGACCGGAAGGGCGAACGGACGTGCGGCGCGAACGGCCGGACCTGCGGAGGGTCGAGGGACCGAACGGCGCGCGGCGCGACGTGCGGCGGAAGGCCCGGCCGCGCACGCGCGACCGGGCCTTCTCGAGAGCGAGCCCTCGAAGCGCCTAGAAGCCCGGCGGTCGAAGGGCGTCGAACTGTGCCTCCGTCGCGGCCGAGATCGACGCCGTGCCCCCGATCAGGTAGCTCGGTACCAACGTCGGCCAAGTGGCGAAGAACGCCGTGATCTGGGGTGACAGCGTGCTGGAAGGCGTCTGCAGCACGGGGGCGCGCATGAAGGCGCTGAGCCCCGCAGCCGACAGGCCGTCGGCGTAGCCGGTTCCCGTCACTACGATCTCCGAGAACGGCAGCATGCCGTAGTGCGTTACCCCCCACTCCGCGAGCTTGCGCGACGTCTCGTAGCGGTTCGCCCCCGCCACTCGCGTGACATCGAGCGAGTACGGCGGAGCGGCCAGCGCGCTCGCGACCCCCGCGCTCACGCTCGAGTCGCCCACGATGACCGCCTTCGTTATGCCGGGATGACTCTGGAGGAAGGCGCCGGTGGCGGACGGGATCGTGTCCCTCTCGACCAGCAGCAGCGGGCCGTCGGCCCTCGCCGCGACCGGCCCGGCCGATAGGGCGTCGGCGTAGCTGAAGCCGTTCGCGATGAAGGCGGTGTCGCCTATCCCGCTCGGCGAGGCCGCCTCCTTGGCCCCGACAAGCGCCGCCGTCTCGAAACGATTCGCCCCGGCGATCCTCTCGACGCTGCTCGCCGCCTTCGTCCACTTGCTCGTCCGCAAGCCGCGGACCTGCGTCACGACGTTGTCGCTGATGGTGGAGGGCCCACCGAGCACGTACACGGTGAACGGGATCTTCGTGTCGTTGCGGCCCGACGCGAGACGGATGATCTCCGCCGCCGTGACGGGGCTGAGGCCGTCCGGATCCGTGAGCAGTATCGGCATCTTGTCCTCGTTCGCGCCGTTCTTCGCGATCCACGCGCCGGCAGCCAGGGCATCAGCGAAGCCGCGGCCCGTGGCGAGGACACAGCCGGTCGGGGAGAAGCTGGACGCCGAGCCCGCCGCATCAAGGAGCGCGTCGTAGGGAGCGCTTGCCGTCGGCCACATCTTCTGAGAGACCTGGACCGCCGTGTCGAACCGGTTCACCCCCGCGATGCGCCGGATCTGCTTCTCCGCCTCGAAGAGCTCGTACGCGCCGGCGCCCTGATCGGTGAACGGGATCGGCGTCACCTGGACGAGGTACTTCCCGGGCTTGTGGGCGCGAGCCAGGAACGCGCTCGTCGACGGTCCGCCCCCGAACGGGAAGGGGCTGGGTATGCCGATGCTGAGGACCGTGCCGTCCGGGTTCAGGAGCTGGATCGCCGGCGTTCCGAGTACCCAGCCGCCCCTCCATGTCGTCTCCGACATGATCGGCGTGCCGGTGGCGGTGATATCTACGTACGACCAGTCCTGATCGGTCTTAGTCAGCGTGTGCGTGGTTAGCGTGTGGAACGGCTCGGCGGTGTACGTCGCGTCGTCGGGCTCGTACGCGTCCGGCTGGAAGACGGTCGCCCGCGGTGCGGCCGATGCCGCCGCCGGGTAGAGCGCCGCGATCGCCAGCGCCATCGCCAGCAGCATGACGCCTCTACGGCTTCGTCGCATTTGGTGCCTCCTCCTGTAGCGGGAAACGTAGCTGTCAGTCTACGCCGCCGAGGAAGAGGCTTCCAACGCCGCTGTTACCGCCTCCCCGCGACGGCGGGCTTCCGCTCGGACTCCGCCACCAGCCTCATGACGTCGAGCACGCTGTCGGGATTGAGCGAGATCGCGTCGATTCCCTGCTGCGCCAGCCACACCGCCATCTCGGGGTGGTCGCTCGGCGCCTGCCCGCAGATGCCGACGTGCGTGCCGGAGGCGTGGGCGCGACGGATGAGGTCGGCGATCATCGACTTCACGGCCTCGTCGTCCTCCTGGAAGAGCGGGCCGAGGATGCCGGAGTCGCGGTCGACGCCCAGCACGAGCTGCGTGAGGTCGTTGCTGCCGATCGAGAAGCCGTCGAAGCGCTTCGCGAACTCCTCGGTCAGCACGACGTTGCTCGGGATCTCGGCCATGACGTAGATCTCGAGGTCCTTCTCGCCGCGCCTAAGGCCGTTCTCGGCCATGACCGCGAGCACCTCGTCGGCCTCTCGGGGGGTGCGGCAGAACGGGATCATCACGATGACGTTCATCAGCCCCATGACCTCGCGCACGCGCTTGAGCGCCGCGCACTCGAGCGCGAAGCCGTCGCGATAGCGGTCGGAGTAGTAGCGCGAGGCGCCACGGAAGCCGAGCATCGGGTTCTCCTCGGCCGGCTCGAACTCGGCGCCTCCGACGAGCCCCGCGTACTCGTTCGTCTTGAAGTCCGACGTGCGCACCACCACCGGCTCGGGATACTGCGACGCGGCGATCTGCCCGATGCCCCACGCGAGGTGGTCGACGAAGTACTCGCGCTTGTCCGCGTACCCGCGCGTGAGGCGCTCGATCTCGGCGCGCGCCTTCGTGTCCTTCACCTGCTCGAAGCGCGCGAGCGCCATCGGGTGGATGCGGATGACCTCGCCGATGACGAACTCCATGCGGGCGAGCCCGATGCCCTTCACCGGCAGCCGCCACCACCTGAACGCCGCCGCGGGGCTCGCGACGTTCATCTGGATGCGCGTGCGCGGCTCGCGCACCTGCCCGAGGTCGACGTCGTGCGTCTCGAACGGCACCTTCCCGTCGTACACGAGGCCGCGCTCGCCCTGCGAGCAGTCGATGGTCACCTCGCGGCCGTCCGGGAGCGTGCGAGTCGCGTTCCCGGTCCCGACGACCGCCGGCACTCCAAGCTCCCGGCTGACGATCGCCGCGTGCGACGTGCGGCCGCCGTGGTCGGTCACGATGCCCGACGCCATCCGCATGATCGGCACCCAGTCGGGGTCCGTCATGCCGGTCACGAGTATCGCGCCGTCCTCGAAGCGGTCCATCTCCGACGCCGACTTGAGCACGATCGCCTCGCCCGACGCGATCCCGCGACCCACGGACAGTCCGGTCACGAGCGGCTCCGGGTGCGCCTTCAGCTCGTACGTGCGCAGCTCGGTCGCGGTCTTCCGCGACTCCACCGTCTCGGGCCGCGCCTGCACGATGAACAGCGGGCCGCTCTCGCCGTCCTTCGCCCACTCCATGTCCATCTCGCGCCCGTAGTGGCGCTCGATCGCGTCGCCCCACCTGGCGAGCTCCATGATCTCGTCGTCCGACAGCACGAACAGCTCGCGCTCGCGTTGCGTCGTTCGCACGTTCTTCGTGCGCGCCACGCCTGACGAGTACACGAGCTTCCGCGTCTTGGCGCCGAGCGTCTTCTCGATGATGGGGCGGTAGCCGGGGTAGGCGAGCATCGGCTGGTAGAGCCGGTACTCGTCCGGCGTCACCTCGCCCTGCACGACGAGCTCGCCGAGCCCCCACGAGGCGTCGATCACGATGACGTCGGGGAAGCCGGTCTCGGTGTCGATGGTGAACATGACGCCGGAGCAGGCGAGGTCGCTGCGCACCATCTTCTGGATCCCGCAGCTCAGCGCCACGTCCATCTGGCCGAAGCGCTGGTCCTGGCGGTAGGCGATCGCGCGGTCGGTGAAAAGCGACGCGTAGCAGCGGCGGCACGCGTCGACCACCTCGGCCGCGCCGACGACGTTGAGGAACGTCTCCTGCTGCCCCGCGAAGCTCGCGGTGGGGAGGTCCTCGGCGGTGGCGGACGAGCGGACCGCGACGTCGGCCTCCTTCGTGCCGTAGCGGCCGGAGAGCTCCGCGTACGCTTGCTCGATCTCGCCGGCGATCTCGTCGGGGAACCGGCCGGTCAGCATGAGGCGGCGAACCTGGTCGCCCGTCTCCTGGAGCGTGGCCTGCCCGTCCTGCCACGCGTCGAGCAGCTTGCCGATCCTCTCGCGCAGCCCGTTGGCGTCGAGGTACGCCCAGTACGCCTCGGCGGTCGTGGCGAAGCCGTCGGGCACGCGGATCGCCTCGTCGCGCATCGCGCGCACCATCTCGCCGAGCGAAGCGTTCTTCCCGCCGACGAGCGGGACGTCGCCGACTCCGACTTCCTCGAACCACCGTACGTAGCGCATGGCAGCCTCCCGGGGTGAGATTGACTCCTGGTTGATACCCTCCCCGCGACCGTGGAGGTGCGATACTTGCTGGCGGGGTGCCATGCGAGTCGTCTCCGCCAGCCGCCGCACGGACGTGCCCGCGTTCTACACGCGGTGGCTGCTCCGCCGCCTGCGTGCCGGCTACTGCCACGTCGCGAACCCCTTCTCGGGCGATGTCTACCGCGTGGGCCTGGCGCCGGACGAGGTGGCTTCGCTCGCGCTGTTCACCCGCGACCCCCGGCCGATCCTGACGCACCTGCCGTCGCTGCTCGCCGAGGGCTACCGCGTCTACGCGCACGTCACCCTCAACGGCTACCCCCGGCTGCTGGAGCCGCGAGCGCCGTGGCTGCCGCGCGCCGTGGCGGCCGTCACGCGGCTCGCGGACGTGCTCGGGCCGGAGAACGTGGTGTGGCGATACGACCCGATCGTGCTGACGCCCGAGACGCCTCCCGCGTGGCACCTCGCCCGCTTCGCGGGCATCGCGGAATCGCTCGCGGGCGCGACGGGGGAGTGCGCGATCTCGTTCGTCGACCGCTATCGCAAGACCGAGCGCAACCTGGGGGCACTCGGCGTCGAACCGTCGTGGGACGACGCGCCGGCGCAGCTCGCGCTTGCGGCCGAGCTGCGCGGCATCGCGGAGGAGCGCGGGATCCGGGTGCGCGCGTGCTGCGAGGAGGGGCTCGCGGAGGCGGGCGTGCGCGCGGCCGCGTGCGTAGACCGCGAGCGCGTCGCGCGGATGCGGCCGGACCTCGACGTGCGGATGCGCCTCGCTCCCACCCGCGCTGCATGCGGATGCGCCGAATCGACCGACATCGGCGCGTACGGCACCTGCGGCTTCGGCTGCGCGTACTGCTACGCCACGCCGACCCCCGACGTCGGCTTGCGCCGCCTGCGCGAGCACGACCCCGACGACACGATGCTCTGGCGCCCGCCCGAGCTTCGCGGAGTCGACCTCGACGCGGTCGCCGTGCCTGCGCGCGAGGCGGACATCCGGCCGCGGGGCGAAGGGCGGCAGGCGCCGCTGTTCTGAGGGTGTCGCTGCCGGTCGCGCCCGTGCTACTCTCTTGACGATGGGTCCCAGGCTCGGGAGGCAAGATGCGGTCGGCAAGGGGAGGCCTGCTCGTTGTCGCGGCAGCGGCGCTGCTCCTCGCGCTTTCGGTCCCTGCCGCCTTCGCCTACGACACGATCGGCGCCGCACCCTGGAAGTCCCCCGGCTACGACGGCGGGGACTGCGCTGGCGGGTGTCACGCCAACGGCCGCATCGGCGGCCCTCACGGCGGCTACACCTCGGGGACGAACGAATGCCGGGTCTGCCATATCCTCCACGACGCCAACGGCGTCAAGCTCCTGTTCGACACGACGGTCACGGATACGTGCCGCGCGTGCCACGACGGCACCGGCAGCAACATGGCCGTCTACCAGCTGAGCTCGCTTGGCGTCACCGTGTCGAGCGCGCATCGGACGAGGACGCCCACGGCGAGCGTCATCCCCGGAGGTGACGCGGCGACCGGAGGCTCGGTCACGGCGACGTTCGCAGGGCCCGGCGGGTACCTCGGCTGCAACGACTGCCACAGCCCGCACGACAACCGGACGGTCGCGCCGTTCAAGGGCAGCGGCGCACTCGGGGGCAACTCCTACAGCTTCCTTCTGAAACAGCGCCCGACGGGCGCGGTCGCCACGGTGACCGCCTACGGATCGGACTGGTGCCTCGCCTGTCACAAGGGGAGGTCGTCGGCGGGGCCCGTGCACAACCACCCGGTCGACTCGCTGCAGTCGAGGGCCGATCCCTTCACCTTCTCGAACGTGCTGCTCACTCCGGTCTCGTATCCCGTCGGCATCGCCGTCGACGCCACCGGCCAGGTGTTCGTCTCGGACGCCGGCAACATCGTGTACAAGAAGTTCGACTCCTCGGGGGCCTTCCTCGGCGCGTACGGCAAGACCGGCATCTACAGCGCCACGGCCCTCACCGTCGAGTCCGACGGCTACATCGTGTGGGCGAACTACGCTGGCGGGCAGCAGTCGGCGAGGTGGGACGCGTTCGGGAACTACGGCGGCTACGTCGGCCCCTATCCGAGCGGCGGCACGGTCTACGCGACCGCGGCGGGCCGCGACGGCTACATCTGGTTCCTCCAGCGCAGCTCGGGCGGGGCGACGACGCTGCTTGAGTACACGAACGCCGGGACCACGCCGGTCGCTTCCTACTCGGCGCAGATCTCGGCGCTGAAGAACCCGTACTCGTTCGCGGTGGCGCCGAACGGGAAGCTCTGGTTCGCCGACACGCTGAACGACGCCGTGAGGAGCTTCGACCCGACGGCGGGCGTGATGACCACGGTCGGCACGGGCGGCACGGGACCCGGGCAGTTCAGCCGACCGCACGCCATCGCCGTCGCTGGCGACGGTAGCGTCTGCGTGGCGGACACCGGCAACAGCCGAGTGCAGAAGCTCGACGCGAACGGCGCGTTCGTCGCGCAGTGGGGCGGCATGGGCACGGGCGACGGCCAGTTTGCGCGCGCGGCGGGAATCGCCGTGGGCCCCGACGGTAGCGTCTACGTGCTGGACGCCGGCAACAGCCGCATCGAGAAGTTCACCGCCGGCGGGGCGTTCGTCACGAAGTGGGGCAGCGCGGGGTCCGGCAACTCGCAGTTCCGGTGGCCGAACACCACCCCGGTGATGGGAGGCATCGCGCGCACGGACTCCGGGTACGTGATGCCCGACCCGCGGGCGGCGGCGCAGACGGGGCACGGCCCCATCTGCCAGCAGTGTCACGAGAACGTCTGCACGCCCGGAGACGCCGCCAGCGGGTTCGTCAACGAGTTCGGCGGCGTGGGCGCACCGGCGTACACCGCTTTCCCCCACGAGTCGCAGGGCCCGAGCCTCCTCGTCCAGACGGCCGACGCGCTCTGCCTCGACTGCCACTCACCGGCCAACCTCCCGTAGCTTCCGCCCTCGGCCTGGCGTCCGCGGGTTCGGGTACGATGAGCCCGAGGAGGCGATGCGACGTGCCCGACTACCTCGACGACCTGTATTGCCGTCCGCTCGCTCTGCTGACCGACTTGTACCAGCTCACGATGGCGTACGGCTACTGGAAGACGGGCAAAGCCGAGGACGAGGCGGCCTTCCACGTGAACTTCCGCGAGAACCCGTTCGGGGGCGGCTACACCGTCGTCGCGGGGCTCGAGCCCGCCATCGCGTATCTCGAGAGCTTTCGGTTCGACGACGCCGACATCGGCTACCTGCGCGAGCAGCGAGGCAACGACGGAGAGCCCATATTCGCGGACGAGGCGTTCTTCGAGTGGCTGAGCGAGCTGCGGTTCACGTGCGACGTCGACGCGATCCCGGAGGGTACGGTGGTGTTCCCCGAGGAGCCGGTGGTCAGGGTCTCGGGCCCCATCGTGCAGGCGCAGCTGATCGAGACGGGGCTGCTCAACGTCGTGAACTTCCAGACGCTGATCGCCACCAAGGCCGCGCGCGTGTGCCACGCGGCCCAGGGGCAGCCGGTGATCGAGTTCGGGCTCCGGCGCGCGCAGGGACCCGATGGAGGCACCTCGGCGAGCCGGGCGGCGTACATCGGCGGGTGCGTCGGCACGAGCAACGCCCTCGCGGGGAAGCTCTTCGGCATTCCCGCCAAGGGCACGCATGCCCACAGCTGGATAATGGCGTTCCCGTCGGAGCTCGAGGCGTTCGAGGCGTACGCCGAGGCCGAGCCGAACAACTGCACGTTCCTCGTCGACACGTACGACACCCTCGAAGGCGTCCGGCACGCGGCACAGGCAGGCAGGAAGCTTCGCGAGCGCGGGCACGAGATGATCGGCATCCGCATCGACTCGGGCGACCTCGCGTGGCTGGCGCGCGAGGCGCGGAAGATCCTCGACGAGGAGGGCTTCCCCAGCGCGACCATCATGGCGAGCAACGAGCTCGACGAGTACGTGGTCGAGTCGCTGAAGGATCAGGGGGCGCCGATCGACGCGTGGGGCGTCGGGACGCACCTGGCGACGGGGTGGGGCCAGCCGGCGCTGGGCGGGGTGTACAAGCTGGCGGCGGTGCGGGAGCCGGGCGGAGGGTGGCAACCGCGGCTCAAGGTCACGGAGCAGGCCGCGAAGACGTCGGTGCCGGGGCTCCTCGGCACACGTCGCTACTACCGCCCCGACGGCACGCTCTCCGGGGACATGGTGTACGACGTCCAGTGGCCTCCGCCCGAGGCGAGGCCGCTCATGATCTCACCCGCGGACCCCACCATGCGGAAGCGCTTGGACCGGGAGACGCACGAGGAGCTGCTGGTGCCGGTGTTCCGAAGGGGGCAGCGTGTGTACGACGCGCCGCCGCTCGCCGACGTGCGCGCGCGGGCGCTGGCGCAAGTGGCGGCGCTCGAGCCCGAGCGCAAGCGGTTCCTGAAGCCCAGCTCCTATCCCGTCGGGCTCGAGGAGAGGCTGCACGAGATGCGCACGCGGCTCATTCTCGAAGCGCGCGAGTAGGAGGAGGCCGAGCCGCCGCGGGGAGGGCGGCGAGACGCTCAGCCGCAGCAGGCGGCGCTGTCGTCCTTGCCGCGCAAGCCGTTCCACCAGCCTCCGATGACGGCCGCCGCGCATCCGACGCCGGAGCGAACCGACAGCGCCCCCCGCTCGCAGTTCAGAGCGCACGCTCCGCACTCCATGCATGCGTCGAGATCGACCACGCGCGCCTTGCGGTCCCGCACCGCGAGCACGCCGTGTGGACACACCGTCTCGCACGCCTTGCACCCATTGCACTTCGCGGCGTCCAGCGCCAGCGTGGCCGTGCCCTCGACGTAGCGGAAGCCCTTCATCGCAGCATCGCTCCCAGAAGCATCGCCGCGACCGATGCGGCCGCGCCGCCGATCTGCAGCGGCAGCCAGCGGCGCATCTCGCGCTCCACGCCCGACAGCGACGTGAACGGCGTGGAGCCCGTGAAGCCCATCGCAACGAAGCTCGCTCCCGCGGTGGAGAGCAGCAGCGTCGAGGCCACGCCGAGCGGCGAGGGACGCAGAGCGAGCGCGAGCGCCGCGCCCAGCACTGCGCCGACGACGGCGCCCTTGGCGGCGAACATCCTCGGAGGCAGCAACGGCAGCAGGGCGGGGGTGAGGACGGCTCCGCCGATCGCCGCGGCGAGCGCAGGCGCGGCGTTCCTCAGCCCGCCGAGGAGCACCGGCAGCGGCGCGAGCGGGCGCACGGCGAGCGCCGCGAGCGCGAGGCAGGCGGCGAACACCCACGCGAGCGGCTTGAAGGTCCCGACGAGCTCGACCGGCGCGAGCCGCATGCGGTCTCTCAGCGTGAAGGTCGGCGCGCGCATCTCGGGCGTCGCCTTCATCCCCGCCTCGAGGAACGCGGGGATGTCCGCGGCGCGCACCGGGCCCCAGACGACGGCGAAACCGGAGAGGCGCCGGACCTCGTGCGCCGCGACGCCGGTCGCCCCGAGCTGCGGCACGACGACCTTGCGGTGCGAGACGAGCTGATCCACATGGTCGCTCAGCAGCCGTCCGGCGAGCTCTCCGTGGCAGAAGGTGCCCTTGCCCGCGGCGCACCACACGTTGATGCCCGCCGTGTCGAGCACGACGATCCACGCGGACAGCCCGTCGAGAGCCGAGCGCAGCACGTCGAAGGTGAGCTTGTAGTTTGCGGTCGCGATGACGGGCGAGAGGTCGTCGGGGTCGCCGATCGCGTACAGCCCGGGATCGAGCTTGTAGCCGTCACGGCCGATCCGCCACCGCACCCGCCACGCACCCAGCCTGTCGGCGGCCGACAGACGCGTCGAGATCACGGGCACGAGGACGAACGGCGTGGAGATCGTGCCGGTGACGAAGGGCTGGTCCGGGCTCGCCGGTCTCATCTCGCCGTCCGGCGAGACGTTCGGCCCTCAACACGGCGCCGCGTTCGGCCTGTTCGGTTCGCAGGTGTCAGCCACGGCCGTTGCCCTGCCTTCATCCGGGTGCGGGCTTTGGCTGCGAGCCCCGTGGGTCAGCCGGAGGCCCGCAGTCGGTGGCGGCTGGAGTCCGCCGCCAACTAGTTCGATGGATCTCAAACTAATGTACCCGATTCCGATGGGAAGCGGTAGGGTATCGGAGAGAGGCGATGCGAGTGCGGAGGAGGCGACCGTCCATGCGAGCGCTGCTGGTGGTAGACCTGCAGAACGACTTCATGCCGGGGGGTTCGCTCGCCGTGCCCGACGGTGACGCGACCGTTCCCGTCGCCAACGCGCTGATGCCCGCGTTCACGCTGGTCGTCGCGACGCAGGACTGGCACCCGGCCGACCACGGGAGCTTCGCGGTGAACCATCCAGGCCACGTCCCCGGCGACATGGTGGAGCTCGGGGGCGTGCCGCAGGTGCTGTGGCCGGCGCACTGCGTGCAGGGATCGAATGGCGCGGACTTCCACCCGGATCTGCGCGTGGTGGACATCGATCGCGTGGTCCACAAGGGCACCGACCCGGGCATCGACAGCTACAGCACCTTCTACGACAACGCGCGGCAGAAGGAGACCGGGCTCGACGCGTTCCTGAAGTCGCACGACGTCGACGAGCTCGTCATCCTCGGGCTGGCAACCGACTACTGCGTGCTCTTCAGCGCTCTCGACGCGATCGAGCTCGGATACGCGGTCACGGTGGTGCGCGACGGCTGCCGCGGGATCGACCTCGCCGAGGGCGACTCAGAGCGCGCGTACGAGAAGATGGCGGCGGCCGGCGCGGCGATCGTCGACAGCGGCGTAGTGCTCGCCACGGCGGGATAGCCCGATGCCCACCTCCGCCTCGCTCTTCCGCGGGTGCATCCTCGGCGGGGCGATCGGGGACGCGCTAGGCGCCCCGGTCGAGTCGCTCTCCGCCGCCGAGATCCGCCTGCGCTTCGGCCAGCTCGGCGTCGACGACCTCGAGGCGTGGGACGGCCGGCCGAAGGGCAGCTGGACGGACGACACGCAGCTCGCGATCGCGACGGCGGAAGGTGAGCTGGTCGCGCTCGCGTGCGAGCGCGCGACGAAGCGCGTGTGCGATCCCACGGTGGCGGTGTGGGAGCGGTATCTCGCGTGGCACGCGACGCAGGACGACGCCGCGCACAGGCGCGGGCCCGGCCGCACGTGCCTTGCGGCGCTCGAGTCGGGCGAGATGGGCACGGTCGACGATCCCGTGAACGACAGCAAGGGCTCGGGCGGCATCATGCGGGTGGCGCCGGCGGGCCTCGCGTACCTGCCCGAGCGCGCGTTCGAGCAGGCCGTCGAGTTCGCCTCGACGACCCACGGCCACCCCTCCGGCTACCTAGCGGCCGGCTTCTTCGCGGACGTGGTGGCGCGCGTGGTGCGCGGGCAGCGGCTGCCGCAGGCCCTGCGGGACACGCGCGAGCTG
>JAJZPX010000002.1:0-11324 GCA_021811025.1 Actinomycetes bacterium | reverse complement strand
TGGGACGGCTACGAGGAGACGCTCGACGCCGTCGATCTCGCCGTCGAGCTCTTCATCGCCGACGAGACGATCGACGACGGCATCGAGCGCATAGGCGGGGGCTGGACGGCCGAGGAGGCGCTCGGGATCGCGCTGTTCTGCGCGCTCAACTTCCCTGAGGACTTCGCTGAGGGCACGCTCGCCGCGGTCAACCACGGCGGCGACAGCGACACCACGGGGTCGCTCGCCGGAGCGCTCCTGGGCGCGTCCCTCGGCGTCGAGTCGATCCCGGGGAGCTGGGTGAGGCGGGTCGAACGGAGGGAGGAGCTCCAGCGTCTCGCCGACGACCTCTACGCCGGCTTCGTTCTCGGCGAGACGCCCGGCGAGGCCTACGCCGCGGCGCCGGCACGGCCTCAGCGGTAGTCGCCGAGCCACGCCGGGTTGGCGGCGGTGCCGTCGTGCGCGTTCGTCGTCTTGTAGCGCTCGAGCCTCCCGTGCGCCGCCATCCTGCCGGTGCGATCGAGGGCCTCCCGGATCTCCGCCCCCGTCATCGGCTCGAACTCGGCCGCCACTTCCACCGCCTGCCGGAGCCGCTCCATCGAGTCGCACCCGGTGATCACGACGTCGGTGGGAAGCGACAGCGCGAACCGCAGGCACGTCCTCGCGTCGGCCGCGCCCGACGACAGGATCGTGCCGTCGCCCATCGGCTTCATCCCGAGCACGCCGATGCCCTCGTCGACGAGCCTCGGCAGGACGTGCCGGCGGAAGCTGCGGTAGTGGACGTCCATGACGTTGAGAGGCATCTGGACGGTGTCGAAGCGGAAGCCGTGCCGCTCGGCGACGTCGAGCATGTGCAGGTGGATCGCGGGGTCCTTGTGCCCGGTGAAGCCGATGAATCGGACCTTACCGGCGTCGCGCGCCTCGATCGCGGCCTCGATGCCCCCTCTGCCGAACAGCATGTCCGCGTCCTCGAACCGGATGACCTCGTGGAACTGCCACAGGTCGACGCGGTCGGTCCGCAGGCGCCGAAGGGACTCGTCCAGCTGCTGCCTGGCCGCTTGGCTGGTGCGCCCGTCGACCTTCGTCATGACGAAGGCGCGGTCGCGCCGCCCGCCCGCGAGCGCCTTGCCCATGCGCTCCTCCGAGATGCCCTCGCCGTAGTCCCAGCTGTTGTCGAGGAAGTCGACCCCGGCGTCGAGCGCGGCGTGCACGATCCGGATCGCCTCGTCCTCGCTCGGCTTGCCGAGGTGGAACCCGCCGAGCCCGATCATCGACACGCGCTCGCCCGTGCTGCCCAGGTCGCGCTTCGGTACCGTCTTCGTGACGACCGTCGCCATCCCGCATCCCCCCACCCGTCGTGTCGCCACGGATGCTACCCATAGACGCGGGTCCCGGCTTCTCCGCGGAGAGCGGCGGCGAGGCGCTCGCCGGAGCAGATGACGGCTTCGCCGCCCCCGCGCGCGAACGCGGCCGCCGCGGCGAGCTTGGGGGAGATCGACCCCGGCTCGAACTCGTCCGACGCGCTCATGGCCGCGGCCTCCTCGGCAGTCAGCGTCGCGAGCGGCCGCGCGCCGGGAGTGCCGAACCCGGCGTAGACGGCGTCGGCCTCCATGAGGATCGCGAGCGCGCTCGCGCGCAGCGTCCGCGCGAGGAGCGCGGCCGTCGCGTCCTTGTCGATCACGGCGTCGACACCCCGCAGCGAGCCGTCCGCGAGCCGCTCGACGGGTATGCCTCCGCCTCCCGCCGCGATGACGGTGTGGCCCGAGGCCGACAGCGAGGCGACGCTGTCCGCCTCGACTATCGCGAGCGGGGCGGGCGAGGGGACGACGCGGCGCCATCCGCGCCCCGGGACCTCGCGGAACGCCCAGCCTTCCTCGGCCGACAGCGCCTCCGCCCTCTCGCGGGCATACCACGGCCCGATCGGCTTTGTCGGGCGGGCGAAGGCGGGATCCGCGCGGTCGACGACCACGTGCGTGACGAGCGTGACGACGTCGGACGCGCATCCCCGCCGGGCGCAAAGGTCGCGCAGCACGAGCTGGAGCATCGAGCCGATCCCGCCCTGGCTGTCCGCGTCCGCGATCCACACCGGCATCGGCGGTATGCGGTCGCGGGCCGCCTCGCCGCGCTCGAGGATGTTGCCCACCACCGGCCCATTGCCGTGCGTGAGGACAACGCGGGCACCATCCGCGATGAGATCGGCGACGGGCGCGAGCGCGGCGGCGGCGTGCGCCTCCTGCTGCTCGATCGTGCCCGCCTCGCCGCGGCGCACGATGGCGTTGCCGCCGAGCGCGACCACGAGGGGGGCGTCAGGCGCGGGCGCCGGCATCGCCGATCCTCCGCAGGCCGCGCTCTTCGAGGAAGGCCGACACCACGTCGTCGAGCGTGGGCGCGCCGCGGTCGGTCACCTCGTAGGTGACGCGGGCGTGAGGCTGGGGGATGCGGATCAGCCGCGCGAGGTCGATCGGCGTCGCTATCAGCACGAGGTCGCACGGGGTGGCCGCGATGGTCGCCTCGAGGTCGCGCAGCTGCTCGGCCGAATAGCCCATGGCGGGCAGGACGTGCGCGGCGTTCGGGTACTGCGCGAACGTCTCGGCGAGCGAGCCGGCCGCGTGCGGCCGAGGGTCGACGATCTCGGCCGCCCCGAGCTCGCGCGCGGCGAGCGTGCCGGCGCCGTACTCCATGCCGCCGTGGGTGACCGTGGGGCCGTCCTCGATCGCGAGCACGCGCTTGCCGTTCACGAGCGAGGGGTCGCCGTCGAGGCGGATCGCGGAGTCCGTCATGACGACGGTCGCGTCGGGGTTGAACCTCGCGGCCGAGCCCAGCACCTCGGCCACGCCTTCGAGGCTCGCGGTCGAGACCTTGTTGACGACGAGCACGTCGGCGCGCAAGAAGTTCGTCTCGCCCGGGTGGTACAGGCGCTCGTGTCCCGGCCTGTGCGGGTCGAGCGCGACGATCTCCAGGTCCGGCCGGACGAACGGCGTGTCGTTGTTGCCGCCGTCCCAGATGATGACGTCCGCCTCCTTCTCGGCCTCGCGCAGAATCGCGGCGTAGTCCACGCCCGCGAACACTACGACGCCGTCGGACACCATGTGCTCGTACTCCTCGCGCTCCTCGATCGTGACCCCGAGACGGTCGAGGTCCTCGATCGCCTCGTACCGCTCGACCGCCATGCGGGTGAGGTCGCGATACGGCATGGGATGGCGGATCGAGACGGTGCGCAGCCCGCCGTCCAGGAGGGCTCGCGCGACGCGCTTGCTGATCCCGCTCTTGCCCACGCCGGTCCGCACCGCGCACACGGAGATCACCGGGACGCGCGAGGGGAGCATCGTGCGCTCGGGGTCGAGCAGCACGAAGTCGGCGCCCGAGGCCTGGACGAGCGAGGCCTTGTGCATGAGCTCGACGTGGCTGACGTCGCTGTACGCGAAGACGACCTGGTCGGCTCCACGGTCCTCGATGAGGGAGGGGAGCTCCGCCTCGGGGACGATGGGGATGCCGTCCGGGTAGCCCGGTCCCGCGAGCGCGGCGGGGAAGACCCGGCGGTCGATCCCGGGGATCTGCGTGGCGGTGAACGCGACGACCTCGAACGCGGGGTCGTCCCTGAACACGACCAGGAAGTCGTGGAAGTCCCGGCCCGCGGCGCCCATGATGATGATCCTGGTGCGTGACACGTCGGCTCCTGTTCGGTATGCACTCTTCGCCCCAGAGTATTCAATCCCCGCGCCGCCGCGCTGTCTAGTGCGACTCGTGCGGCACGCCCTCGGCGTCGATGGACGACCGCCACGAGGTCACCGCGTAGGGGAGCGCGCCCACGAGCAGGTACGTTGCGACCAGCGCGAGCACCGGGGCCGCCAGCAGCGGCTCGGACAGAGCGCCGCGGAGCTGCTCGACCTGCCGCTTCGCCGCGTAGTCCAAGGTCACCAGCCGAGGAGGCGCGCCGAAGACGATGCCGGTGCGCCTCAGCAGCGTCACGAGCGCGGGCGCGTTCGCTACGCGACCGTACGCCGTCGCCGGGGGAATCACCGCGGACGGCACCGCGAGCGTGGCGAACACCTCGGCGAAGTCCTCGTTCGGGCGCCGGCTCCATTCGGCCGAAGGCGCCTGCCACGTGAGCGACGGCGGTATGCGACGCAGGCTTCGGAAGCGCGCCCGTGCGGGATCGGTCATGAACCGGTCGTCGACGTAGTGCCCGATCTCGTGGGCGAGCGTCCATTGGAGCGGGATCCGCCCGAGGCGCACGACCGAGCGCTGCACGCGGATGAGGTTGAGGAACGGCAGGAACTCGCCCTGCGCTCCGGCGGGACCCCGGTTCGTGACTACGACGGCGACCGCGTGCGGGTCGAAGCGATACCGGAGATTCGCGGCCGCCCCCCGCACCGCGTCGGCCTCGGAGGTGCTCTCCGCGCTGACGGCTAGGCCGCGCATCGCCGCCGCCGAACGCTCGGTTGGCGGCACCGGGTCGAACGTCCCGCGCACGTACCACACGAGGGCCGCTCGCGCGAGAGGCAGGAAGAGGGCGACGACGAACAGCAGGAAGGCGAGCCTGCGCAGCACCGCGAACCCCGTCGCTCCGAGCAGCCGCGCGACTCTGAATGTGAGACACCCCGTGTGCATAGGCGCCTCGTACCCGCTCGCGCCCGTCGCGACGCATCCGGCCCTGCCGAAGCGCGAGAAGGCCGTAACGCGGAGTGCGCGAGCCGCGTTTGCTAGAATAAGGTTCGCCGCGCAGGCACGCGGCGAACAGGCGGGATCGAGCAGACTCGCTGTGCTCGCAGCTCATCCCGCCCGGCACACCCGATACGGAACGAGGTCGCAGCATGAGCCGTAGTCGCCCCCGCCTCATCCGTCCGCGCGCGCTGCTCCTGGCGATCGTCGCCGCAGCGTTGCTGGCAGCGCCGTCGTTCGCTTTCGCCGCGACCCCGCCCGACTGGTCGCCCAAGCTGGGCTACGTGCTCACCACGGGCTCCGTCCGGGCGGCTCTCGTGCGGAAGCTCCACTTGAGCAAGCGCCAGGACGACCGGCTGCGCCTGATCGGCTGGGACCTGTACGAGGCGCAGGAGGCGGTCCAGCGCCGGAGCGACCTCGTCGTGATGTCCGACAGCCTGACGCTCGGCGAGAAGCGGGCGATCGTCGGGCACAGCGGCTACAACGGAACGCTCGCCTCGGCCGAGGAGTCCGCCGCCGTCCGCGCGGCGGCCGCCGCCGGCATGACGCCCTCAGCGTTCGCGGACGCCGTGACCGAGGTGTGGCAGGAGGACGCGGCCACCCACCGCCTCGAGACGGAGCTCACGGCCCTGGGCCTCACCCCGCAGGCTGTCGCCGGCAGCTTCCACGTCTACGCGACGCGCTTCACGGACCAGTACGGCACGGCGTACGGCGTGGCCGTGCCCGACAAGTACGTCAAGTTCGCCAACCTCGGATACTCGCGTCCGGCCGGCTACCCTGCCGGCCTGTACGCGGTCAGCCTCTACTGGGACGGCGTGCACCGCGGCCGCGACGGGAACCTCAACCAGGTCGTCACGTCGCCGCGTTCCGTCGCGAGCGCGAAGGTCGTGGACGTCGGGCCGTGGAACACCGACGACAACTGGTGGAACTCGTACACCGACCCGCAGCGTCCCCGCAGGATCAACAGCCCCGGCATCTCGTACCACGACGTCGCGACGGGCGGCGGCGGGCCGGACTTCCTCGTCGGCAAGCCGAAGCTGGCCTTCGGCCTTCCCGAGTCGCAGGCCGCGTACTTCAACTACTACGCGAGGCCGTCCAGGATACCCGCCCACTCGACGAGCTGGGAGAACTACTGGGACAAGCCGCGCGGCTACAACGGCCAGTGGTCGGGCGCCGACCAGTTCGGCCGGCAGGTCACGCAGCCGGCGGCCATCGACCTGACGCCGCCGGTCGCGCACGACCTCGGGATGTCGCGTGACACCAACGGGGACGGCAAGGACGACTACTACGACAACGAGTGGATCGACGTCGTCCCGCTGTGGGAGGCGAACCTCACGGTCGTCGGGTCGATCAAGGTCACGCCGGGGCCGTACATCACGGGCCAGAAAGTGACCTACACGTTCACGGTGAAGAACACCGGCACGCTGACCGGCACCTGGTCGTCGATCTCCTTCAGGACGAAGGACGAGGCCGGCACGTGCAAGGACTGCCCCGCGCAGGGGCCGATCACCCTCGGCCCCGGCGCCACGAAGACCCTCAGCTTCGGCCGAGGTCTGCAGCAGACCGGTACTCTGACGGGCTATCCGCGGATGAGCCGCGCGGGGATCGCCGCCGACATACCGCCGGCGACCGTGACGTTGCCGAACGTGCTCTCGCGCGCGATCGACCGGGCCGCCGGCGGCACGCGATACGACACCGCCATAGCGATCTCGAAGGCGGCGTACCCGGGGACTTCGCACGCCGTGGTGATCGCCACGGGGAACAACTACCCGGACGCGCTGGCCGGTGCCGCGCTAGCCCGCTCCGAGGACGGCCCGATACTGCTCGTCGGCGACGGGCTCGCCACTTCCGTGAAGGCGGAGCTCCAGCGCCTCCATCCCTCGAAGGTGCTCATCCTGGGCGGGGAGGCGTCGATCTCCGCGGCGGCGGCCTTCGAGATCGCGTCCGCGGTGCCCTCGGCCGAGACGACCCGCATCGCCGGCTGGAACCGCTACGCGACGGCGCGCCTGATAGCGGAGCGCGTGGCGGCGCGCAACGGCGGGAAGGTGCCCGACGGGACCGCCATCGTGGCGACCGGGCGCGACTTCGCCGACGCCCTCGGCGCCTCGCCGCTCTCCGCGAAGAGGCAGTGGCCGATCCTGCTCACGGAGCCCGGCCGTCTGCCCACCGACACCGCCGCGGCCCTGGCCGAGATCGGCGCGACCAACACCGTGGTGCTGGGCGGAGAGGCGAGCGTCGGCTCGCCGGTGCTCGCCTCCCTGCCGGCGCCCTCGAGGATAGCCGGGTCGGACCGCTACGACACCGCCGCGAGGCTTGGCGATCTCGCCGAGGCGAAGGGTCTCTCGTACGCGTACGTGGGCCTGAGCGTCGGCAGCGCCTACCCGGACGCGCTCGCGGGAGGAGTGCTGGCGGCAAGCCGCAACGGCGTGATGCTGCTCACTCGCGGGACGTCGCTGTCGCCCCAGACGAGGGACCGGCTCGCTCGGCACCGGACCGTGACCACCCACCTGCAGGCGTACGGGTCCTCGAGGTCGCTGTCGGACGGCGTTCTGAGGGCGGCGGAAGACGCGCTCAGATAGCGAAGGGCGCCCGGTCTCTCGGGCGCCCGGCTCGCTCGCGGCCGTTCCGAACGGCCGTCACAATCCCGTGTCGCGGCGGTAGTTCTCGATCGCGCGCTTCAGATGCGCGCGCACGGTCTGCATGGTGCCGATCCCCACGAACTGCTCCGAGTGCCCGTCCTCGTCCACGAGCCGGAACATCGGGACCTTCGTCTCGCCGAACTCGAGGAACCGGCCGAGGCCGTCCGCCGTCGTGATGTCGTAGCCGTGGTACTCGAACTCCCCCGGGAACTCGCCGCGCAGCGCCGCTATGAAGTCGTCGGCCGACTTCATAGCGTCCTCGTACTGGATGGTCATCCCCACCAGTGAAGGCCGGGCCGCACCGGGGTCCATGTGGAAGTAGTAGAGGACCGGCTCTCGGGGCGGCACGGGCGTCGGGCTGGCTCCCGCGAGATTGTCGTCGTAGCCGTCGAGGCCTCGGAAGAGGTGGTAGATCCGGGTGAAGCCCGCGCGCTCGAGCCAGCTTTGCGCGGCCTGCGCTCCCGCGCCCGTCTTGTCGTACACGACCACGGCGCGGTCCCGCGGCCACTTCTCCGAGGTCTTGGTGAGGTCCGCCAGAGGCACGTTCACCGCGCCCTCGACGTGCTCCTTCTTGTAGTCCGCCGCCGCCTGAAGGTCCACGACGAGGGCACCCTTCGCCTGGACGTCCCGAAGCTCGACTCCGTCGATGTCGGAGCTCACCCGCGTCGTCTTCGGCAGGCCCGGGACCGGCACCGCGGTGCCGGAGGCCGACTTGGAGACGGCCGGAGTGGCGGTGGCGGCAGGCGCCGGGGGCGCGGGAGGCCCGGCGGCGTGCGGCATCCCGGGTATGAGCGAGCAGCCGGCGGCGAGGAAGAGAGCGGCGACGGCGACGACTGCGGCGAGAGTACGTTCGGTGCTGCGACCCACGGCGTGGCCCCCCTCCAGAGAGGATCGTTCGGCATCCAGTATAAGCCTCCGGCGGCCGGCTTCGCTGTCGTCCTTGCCGCCTGGTCGATGTTATCGGCAGCTTCGGCCTTATTGTGGAGCGCGAAGGCGGAAGGGGAGTCGTGAAGCTGCGCGCGATAGGGCACGATATAGCGGAGCGAAGAGGAGGGTTCAAGTGGCGGTCCTGCGGTTCCCCGAGGGTTTCTACTGGGGGTCGGGCACGTCGGCGCACCAGGTCGAGGGCGGCAACCGCCACAACGACTGGTGGGCGTTCGAGCAGCAGGGCAGGATCCGCGACGGCGAGGTCGCCGGCGAGGCGGCGGACTGGTGGCATCGCTACGCGGCGGACCTCACGCTCGCTGCGGAGCTCGGCCAGAACGCGCACAAGCTCTCGGTCGAGTGGTCGCGGATCGAGAAGGAGCCAGGTGTCTGGGACGAGGGCGTCATCGAACACTACCGGCAGATGCTCTCGGTCATGCGGAACCTGGGCATCGCGCCGTTCGTAGTCCTCCATCACTTCACGAACCCGCTGTGGCTCGACGCGACGGGCTGCTGGGAGAACCCGGACACGCCGAGGCGCTTCGCCGCGTTCGCGCGTCTCGCCGCGGAGAGGTTCGGCGATCTCGTCGAGGCGTGGATCACCATCAACGAGCCGATGCTGCTCGCGGCGTTCGGCTACGTCCTCGGCTACTGGCCTCCGGAGAGGTCGAGCTGGGCTGCCGGTCTCCGGGCCGCGGCGAACCTCATGCGCGCGCACAGGCTCGCCTATGCGGCGATCAAGGACGTGCTCCCCGCCGCGAGCGTCGGCGTTGCGGTCAACAGCACCGTGTTCGAGCTGTCGTCGCGCTCGTCGTTCCTGGAGCGGCTGCTGGTCGCTCCCGCGGACTGGATGGCCAACCAGTGGTTCCTCGACCGCATCCGCAGCCAGCTGGACTTCATCGGGCTCCAGTACTACAGCCGCACCACCGTCCGGCAGCTCTTCTTCGGCGACCCCGCGGGCGGGCCGCTAGGCGACGACCTGCCGGTCAGCGACCTCGGCTGGGCGATCTACCCGCAGGGCCTGCACGATGTCTGCCGGCGCACGTGGCACCGGTACCGGCTGCCGATGCACGTGACGGAGAACGGGATCGCGGACCACGCCGACCTGCAGCGCAAGCTCTTCCTCCACGACCACCTGCGCTGCCTGCACGAGGCGATCGCGGGAGGCGCGGACGTCCGAGGCTACTTCCACTGGTCGCTGGTCGACAACTTCGAGTGGCGGGAGGGCTTCTCGCCGCGGTTCGGTCTGATCGAGGTCGACTACGCCACGCAGGCGCGGACGGTGCGCGACAGCGCGCGGTACTACGCCACGGTGTGCAGGGGCAACGCTATCGAGGTGCCCGAGCCCGGGCCTCCCGGCCTTCCCTGAGGGCTCACGACGGCAGGTAGCGGGCGAACCACTCCGACGCCAGCCGCGCCACTTCCTCGAGCGCCCCGGCCTCCTCGAACAGGTGAGTCGCCCCCGCCACGACGTGCAGCTCCTTGGGGGACGAGATGAGCTGGTACGCCTCGCGGTTCAGCTGGATCACGGTCGGGTCGTACCCGCCGACGATGAGCAGGACCGGCGAGGTGATCTGTCGCAGAGCCTCGCCTGCCAAGTCGGGCCGTCCGCCGCGCGAGACTATCGCACGGACCCGCTCGCCGAGGTCGGCGGCCGCGAGGAGCGCCGCCGCCGCTCCCGTGCTCGCCCCGAAGTAGCCGACGGTCAGCTCTCCGAAGCTCTGCTCCCGCAGCCAGTCCGTCGCCGAGCGGAGCCTTCCCGCCAGGAGCGGGATGTCGAAGCGGTTCTCGTACACCGCGTCCTCCTGCTCGGTCAGGAGGTCGAACAGGAGCGTCCCGAACCCGTCGTCGTTGAGCGAGCGTGCGACGGCCGCGTTGCGCGGCGAGAGCCTGCTGCTCCCGCTCCCGTGCGCGAAGACCACCATTCCCTTCGCCGCCCTCGGTATCGCAACCACCCCCTCGAGGTGCGCTCCTCTTGCGGGTATCCGAACGGCGGACTCGGTCTGGACGGGCATGAGATACCTCCACTCGATCGCCTGCACGGGTTGTTACCCGCTGCGGGGTCAGTCCTCTTCGAGGGAGGGGCGGCGTCTCGCGCGCTTCTTCTCCGAGACGCGGGCCTTGCTCTCGAGCACGGCCTCCTTCGCGCGCCGAGGCTTCTTCGTCGGCACGCGTTCCGGCTGCTCGTAAGCCAGCGTCTCCAGCTTGCCGCGCAGGCGCGACAGGCAGATGCGCTTGTTGAGGAGCTGGCTGCGCTCCCGCCGGCACGTGACCGTGACGCCCGTCGGCCGATGCTTGAGGCGCACGGCGGAATCCGTGGTGTTGACCGACTGGCCACCCTTCCCGGACGCGCGGAAGGTGTGCACGTCGCACTGGGCGAGCAGCTCCTCGTCGGTGACCGGTGTGTCTCGGGCGTCGTCCATCAGCCCGAGTGTACCCTAGTACTTCCTTGCGGAAGTCCTAGCCTTCCCGTGCGGTTCCCGCTCCGGCTCTCTCGAGCACCTCGGCGATCTGCGCGGGCGGCTCGACGTCGTCGTAGATCCTCGCTGCGTGCAGCAACGCCCCGTCCGTGCTGCGCTCGTAGACCGCGACGCCCGCCTGTGGCGGCAGGACCGTCCGGCCCCACCTCATCGCGTTGTACTCCACGGCGCAGGCCTCGCCGTCGTCGGTGATCGTGCACGGATCGAGTGCGATCCCGCCCATGTTGGCGAAGAGGTCCAGATAGAAGTCCCGAATGGCGTCCGTCCCTCGGTGCACGAATGCCTCGCCCGCGGGCTCTCGCACGTACGCGTCCGGCTCGAAGAGCTCCATGATGCCCAGCAGGTAGCCCTGAGCGAGCGCGTCCTCGTAGCGCCCGACGATGTCCGGCGCGGTGAGGTCCGGGTCGACCTCAAGGACGGGCGAGCGGACCTCGTGGTGCCCCGTGAGAGGCCACGTGGAGTGGTAGACGGTGATGCGCTCGAGGCGGGGCGAGTCCGTTCGCTCCGCCACCACGGCGGTGGGGAGGTGGAGCTTGCGCCCGTCGTCGAGGTGCAGGTGCAGCTCCTGCTCCGCCACGCTCCGCAGGTCACCGCGCGTGGTACGGACAGGCGAGACGTGCGCGCTCATGCCGGCCAGCCA
>JAJZPX010000205.1 GCA_021811025.1 Actinomycetes bacterium | reverse complement strand
CGTGCTGCTGGTCGCGGTCGTGTTCGTGACGGTCAACCTCGGCGCGGACCTCGTGTACGCGTTCCTCGACCCCCGCATCAAGTACTCCGCGAGGCAGGAGGTGTAGCGGTGGCCGAACCCGATCCGCTCACCCCGCCCTCCGACAGCCTGATCGCGGACGAGGCGATGGCGCTGGGCGAGGCGCTGCCGGTCGTATCCGCGCTCGGGGTCGACGAGACCTTCTACGAGAAGGCCGACAACCGCTGGCTCGAGATGTGGCGCAGCATGGTCGCAAACAAGGCGGCGCTCGTCAGCATGTTCTTCATCGTCTTCCTCGCGATCGTCGCGATCGTCGGGCCGTACGTGACGCCGTACAACCCGATCGAGACGAACATGTCGAACGCACTGAAGGCGCCGAGCGCGGCCCACTGGTTCGGTACCGACCAGCTCGGCATGGACGTCTTCAGCCGCGTGGTCGTCGGCACGCGCGTGTCGCTGACCGTCGGCCTGCTCGCGGTGTCCATCGCGCTCACGATCGGCATCGCCCTCGGCGCCGTATCCGGGTACGCGGGCGGGCGCACGGACACGATCGTCATGCGGCTGATGGACATGATGCTGGCGGTCCCGTCGATCCTGCTCGCCATCACGCTGATGGCCGCGCTCGGCAAGGGCATCGACAAGGCCGTCGTCGCCATCGGCCTCGTCTCGATCCCCGAGTACGCGCGCCTCGTCCGCGGGCAGATCCTCTCGATCAAGCAGAACGACTACGTTGCGGCGGCGCGGCTGGCCGGGAACAGCGACTTCCGCATCATCTTCCGGCACGTGCTCCCGGTCGCGATGTCGGTGATCATCGTGCGCGCGACCCTCGGTATCTCGGCGGCGATCCTCGACACGGCCGCCCTCGGCTTCCTCGGGATGGGCGTGCAGCCGCCGCAGGCGGAGTGGGGCGACATGCTCGGGCGCGCGCGCGGGTTCATCTTCCAGGCCCCGCACACGCTGCTGTTCCCCGGCCTCGCCATCACGCTGACCGTGCTGGCGTTCAACCTCGTCGGCGACGGCATGCGCGACGCGCTCGACCCGAAGTCGCGGATCAGGTAGGAGCGCGAAGCGATGGCCGAACGCCGACACGACCTCGCCGAGGAGCCCGCCGTGAAGCGCGGCGAGCCGGGCGTGCTGCTCGAGGTGAAGGGCCTCAGCACGGACTTCGTGATGAACAGGGGGACCGTCCACGCGGCCATCGACGTGAGCTTCTCGGTGCGCGAGGGCGAGGTGCTCGCGATCGTCGGCGAGTCCGGGTCCGGCAAGAGCGTGACGTCGCTCTCGGTCATGCGGCTGCTGCAGCGGCCCGGCCGCGTGATCGCCGGCGAGGTGCTCTTCCGCGGCCGCGACCTGCTGGAGCTCCCCGAGAAGGAGATGCGCGCGATCCGCGGCGACCAGATGTCGATGATCTTCCAGGAGCCGATGACGAGCCTCAACCCGGTGTTCACGATCGAGAACCAGCTCGTCGAGAGCATCCGGACGCATATGAAGCTCGACCGCAAGGCGGCGTTCGAGCGGGCGGTGCGCATGCTGGGGCTCGTCGGCATCCCCTCGCCCGAGAAGCGCCTCAAGGACTACCCGCACCAGATGTCGGGCGGGATGCGCCAGCGCGTCATGACGGCGATGGCGCTCTCGTGCCGTCCGCAGCTCCTGATCGCCGACGAGCCGACCACCGCGCTCGACGTGACGATCCAGGCCCAGATACTCTCGCTCATCGGGCACCTCCGGGAGAAGATCGGGATGGCGGTGCTGCTCATCACGCACGACCTCGGCGTCGTGGCCGAGACGGCCGACCGCGTGGTGGTCATGTACTGCGGGCGCGTGGTGGAGGAGGCCGCCTCCGAGGAGCTCTTCGACCGGCCGCTGCATCCCTACACGCTCGGCCTGCTGCGCTCGATCCCATCGATGGAGGACACCGAGGACGACGAGGCGCTCTACATGGTCCCGGGCATGGTCCCGAACCCGCTCAACCTCCCGGCGGGATGCGCGTTTGAGGACCGCTGCGAGCGGAGGGGCGCCCGCTGCACGTCCGAGGTGCCGGAGCTCTACGAAGCCAAGGGCCGGAAGGTGCGCTGCTTCCTGTACGATCCGGCCGGCGTCGAGGGGTTGTGCGCATGACCGAGCCCCTCCTCAGCATCCGCCACCTGTCGAAGCACTTCCCGGTGGACACGGACCTCCTCGGCCGGACGACGTCCGTGCTGAAGGCCGTCGACGACCTGTCGCTCGACATCTACCCGGGCGAGACGTTCGGGCTCGTCGGCGAGTCGGGGTGCGGCAAGACGACCGTCGGCAAGATGCTGGTGAACCTGTATCGGCCGACGTCGGGCGAGATCCTGTACGGCGGGCGGGACCTGGCGAAGCTCACGACTTCGGAGCGGCGGGCCTACCACCGCGAAATACAGCTCATCTTCCAGGACCCCTACTCCTCGCTTAACCCGCGGATGACCGTGGGCGACATCGTCTCCGAGCCCATTCGCGTGAACCGCCTGCTGCCGCCCGACAAGGTCGACGACCGCGTGAGCTACCTGCTGAACTGCGTCGGGCTGTCGGCCAACTGCAAGAACCGGTACGCGCACGAGTTCTCCGGCGGGCAGCGTCAGCGGATCGGGATCGCACGCGCGCTCGCCATGGAGCCGAAGCTCATCGTCTGCGACGAGCCCGTCTCGGCGCTCGACGTGTCGATCCAGGCGCAGGTGCTCAACCTTCTGTCGGATCTGAGCGACCAGTTCGGCCTCACGTACCTGTTCATCGCGCACGGCCTGAACGTGGTGAAGCACGTGAGCGACCGCGTGGGCGTGATGTACCTCGGCCGGCTCGTCGAGGTGGCTGAGAAGCGCGAGCTGTACCGCAACCCGGTGCACCCGTACACGAAGGCGCTGCTCTCGGCGATCCCGGTGACGAACCCGGCGCACCGCAGAGAGCGCATCCTGCTCGAGGGCACCGTGGCGAGCCCGATCGATCCGCCGCCCGGCTGCCGGTTCTGCAGCCGCTGCTATGCGAAGCCGGAGGGCGCGGGCGGGTGCGACAGCGAGATGCCCGAGCTCGTCGAGGTGTCGCCGGGTCACTTCGTGTCGTGTCACCTGTTCGCGGCCGAGGAGGGCGACCAGGAGATGCGGGCGCTGCACGAGGAAGCGCGGTGACCGGCCGGCTCGAGACGCTCGCCGACGCGCCCGTCGACGCCGTGCGCTGCGTCGAATCCGTGGGGGTGGGCCTGCGCGACTCGGGCCACGATCGCGCGCTCGGCCTTCGCCGGGGAGTCGTCGTGCGGGTGCTCGCGCGGTTCCCCGAGACGGCGCCGCACTTCGTCGAGGTCGAGATCGGCAACCGTCGCGCGTCCCTGCCGCTGCCGCTCGCCGCGCAGGTGAGGGTGAGCGTCTGCTAGCGACGCGCTACCGCAGCTTCGCGTAGGCGTGCCGGCTGTACGCGCCGAGGCAGATGCCGAGGAACGCGCTTGCGGCGGCTGCCCAGAGGCTGACGCGCAGGCGCCTCGCTCCTGGCCCCTCGCGCTCGGCCCGCAGCCTCGCGGACTTCTCGGCCGAGACGATCTCGAGCGTGACGGGGACGCGCAGGTTGTCGGTCCGGTTGTAGAAGCCGGAGCCGGACGCCTGCGCCGAGACGATCTCGCCCGTCAGCGTGCCGGTCACCGTTTGCAGCTCCGCTCCCGGCAGGTCAGGGACGCGGAAGGCGCCGAGGATCTTCAAGTCGTCGAGCGGGCCCTTGCCGACGTTGATCGCCCCGCCCCAGTCGTACCTGCGCGCGGCGACGGCCTGGAAGCGCTGCCCGTCGAGCTCGACGAAGAGCCCGGTGTTCGAGCGCCAGCGGACCTTCCCGAGCACCTTGCCGGTGACGTAGAAGGAGACTTCCTCTCCTCTGGCACCGGCGAGCTGCAGCGTCCGATCGCTGTCGAGACTGACCGACGGGACCGAGCCCCGGGTCTTCTCCCACCCCGTCCCCGCGAACAGCAGCGCGAAGATGGTCACGACGGCCATGAGCAGCGCGCCGGCCATCGTCAGCTCCGCGCGATCCCGTGTCTTCTCCCCGGCCATCCTCCACCCCCTGTCCCCGGTGCCGACATTGTGCACTGGATGACCGCGGCAAGTCAGCAGGCTGCGGGGCGCGTTTGGCCGCGAACGCGACTTGCGGTGGCATGCACGCAGGTAGAGGAAACATGCGGTGTCGGAGGAAGATAGCTAGCGTGATGCCGCAATGAGACACCGCCTTCCGAAGTTCTTCCTGCTGGCGTTCGCCCTCGCGGTCCCGTTCTGGGTGCTCGGGGCGTACACCACGCTGAACCTGCTGCCCGGCCTGCCCATTGCCGCGCTCGCCACCTTCTCGCCGGCGCTCGCGGGCACCATCCTCGTCTACGCCGAGGACGGGGGCGCGGGCGTTGCGGCGTTCCTGCGCAGGTCGCTCGACTTCGGGCGAATCAAGTCGAAGGTCTGGTATGTGCCGGTGCTGCTGCTGATGCCGGCGATCATGACCGCGTCGTTCGGCGTGGCGCGCCTGTCCGGCGTCCCCGTGCCGCTGCCGCGGATCGCGGTGGTGCCGGCGGCGATCCT
>JAJZPX010000204.1 GCA_021811025.1 Actinomycetes bacterium | reverse complement strand
TCCGAATGCGATTCGCTACCACTTCGAGAAGGCCGTGCACTTGGCCACGACGGGACGTCCGGGACCCGTTTGGATCGAGATACCGCTGGACGTCCAGGCGGCGCAGATCGACCCCGAGTCTCTCGAAGGATACGAGCCGGATCCTCCGAACCTTCGGGCAGGCGAGGCGGATCTTCAAGAAGCGGCCGCCGCGGTGCTCGATCTGCTGGCTGCGGCCGAAAGGCCGTTCCTGCTCTTCGGCAACGGCGTGCGCCTTGCCGGGGCCGTTGAGGAGTTGCGGCAGCTCCTGGACGCAGTCGAGGCGCCGTTCGGACTGACCTGGCCCGCGCTCGACCTCGTTCCGGATGAATACCCGCGACTCGTCGGCCGTCCAGGTCCGATGGCTCCGCGAGCGCCCAACTTCGCGATGCAGAACTCCGACTTCTTCCTCTCGATCGGCGCCCGGCTCGACCTGGTCTTCACCGCGTTTGCGCCGGAACGCCTCGCCCGCGGGGCCAGGAAGGTGATGGTCGACATCGATCCAGCAGAGATCTCGAAGCTCGAGCCCTATCTCGAGCTGGGGATCTGCGCCGATGCGCGGGAGTTCCTGCGCGAGCTTGCCGGACAGGCGAGGGATCGTGACGTCCCGTCCTTTCAGCCATGGTCGGAGCGATGCGCTGCCTGGAAGGAGCGCTACCCGCTCGTGGACGTGGAGGCGCCGGCTTCGGGGCGCGTCAGCATGTACAGCTTCACCGAGTCGCTCTGCGACGCCCTGCCGGAGGGCGCCCTTGTCGTTCCAGGGAGTTCCGGCAGCGCCGTCGAGACTCTGCTGCTCGCCTACCGGGCCAGGGCGGGACAACGTGTCTTCATCACGACCGGTCTCGGATCGATGGGCCTTGGCCTGCCCGCGGCCATAGGTGCGTGTCTGGCTCACGACCGTCGTCCCACCGTCTGCATAGAGGGGGACGGAGGGTTCCAGATGAACTCGCAGGAGTTGGAGGTGCTGTCGAGGCTTCAGCTCCCGGTCAAGCTGTTCGTGATCGAGAATGGCGGATACAGCTCCATCGTCACATCGCAGTCCGCCTACTTCGACCACCTCGTCGGCGCGACGCCGGAGAGCGGGCTCACGCTGCCCGACACGCTCGCGCTCGCGTCCGCGTACGGACTGCCGACGGACAGCATCGAGGATCAGGCCGAGGTTGCAGACGGGATTCGGCGCGTGCTGGGAGGGCAAGGCCCTGTCGTGTGCAGGGTGAGGGCTATCCCAGACGAGCCTCGCCAGCCGCGTGTGGCATCGTACGAGAAGCCGGACGGCAGCATGGCGTCGAGACCGCTCGAGGACATGTATCCCTTCCTGTCGCGAGACGAGTTCCTCGCGAACATGATCGTGCCACCGGTGCCGGAGTAGCCGATGCGCATCTTGATCGTTGGATTGGGCGCGGCGGGTCAAAGGCATGCTCGCAATCTGAGGCGACTGCTCGGCGGTGACGTCGAGCTGCTCGCCGTGCGCCAGCTCGGCGGCGGGTCCGCCCTCCCCGACGGCCTTGAACCGCAGCGCGGCGTTCTCCCCGAGGACAGCCTCGGCATCAGGGTCTTCACGAGTCTCGAAGATGCTCTCGAGGAGCAGCCCGACGGTGTCGTGATCGCCAATCCCACGAGCATGCATCTCGCTACCGCATCGGCGTCGCTCGCAGCTGGCTGTGCCCTGCTCATCGAGAAGCCGTTGAGCCATTCGTGGGACGGCGTTCCCGAGTTCGTCGAGTTGGCCTCGAATAGCGGGGCGCCGGTCCTCGTCGGCTACCAGATGCGGTTTCATCCGCTTCTCAAGCGGCTCAGGGATCTGGTCAGGGACGGTGAGTTCGGGCGCGTCATCTCCGCTGCCTCCACCTACGGAGAGTATCTGCCTGATTGGCACCCGTATGAGGACTATCGGAGGAGCTACGCCGCACGCAGTGATCTCGGAGGCGGAGTCCTGCTCACGCAGATCCACGATATCGACAATCTGGGTTGGATCCTAGGGTGGCCTGAGAGCGTGTATTCGGTCGGGGGCCACCTGAGCGATCTGGAGGTGGACGTAGACGACACCGCCGTCACGACGTGGCCGTGCATGATGGACGGGCGCGGAGTGCCGGTGCATCTCCAGCAGGACTTGGTGCGACGGCCGCCTGTGCGGAGACTGGAGTTGGTGATGGAGGCGGGCGTGCTCTCGCTCGACCTCCTCGCGCATCGCCTGCAGGCCACAGACACGCGGGCTGTTCTCGTCCTCGACGAGCTGCTCGAGGACTTCGATCGCAACGACATGTTCCTGGCCGAGATGGCACACTTCTTGAGTTGCATCGAGGGGCGTGACACCCCTAGAGTGCCAGCAGTGGAGGGTGCGCGCAGCGTGGCCGTCGCCTTGGCCGCTCTCCGTTCGCAGAGAACGGGAGCGGCGGAGAGAGTGGTCTACCCGCGCGGCGAATGACGCAGAGCTCCTCGAGAGGTACGCTTCATAACCAGGAGGCCCGGTGTACGACGTCGAGTTCTACATGAAGTCCTATGACCTGCTCCATGGCCTGCAGGCAGGAGAGCCGCACGACGCTGACGCGGTTCTCGACGCTCTCGAGAGCTACCGCGATCCCGATCCCGTCGTCTACAACATCGAGACGACCAACGCGTGCAATATGCGCTGCGAGATGTGCCCCCGAACGACGATGATGACCAGGCGTGTCGAGACGATGAAGCCGGAGTTCTTCCAGCAGATCGTGGCGCAGATCAAGCCCTTCTCCCCCGAGACTTGGTGCCGGTGGGAGGAATTCGTGGCCGAGAAGTACGGTGTTCGCCAGGGGGAGATGAGCGAGAACCACTTCTTCCTGCTCGTCATCCCGAAGGTCATACAGCTCCACGGGTACGGGGACCCGCTGCTCGACAGGAACATGGGGCGATACGTGAAGCTGTTGTCGGACGCCGGGTTCGAGTCCTACTTCAGCTGCAATCCGGCCAATATCGACGTCGTGCGCACCCTGGAGATGTTCGAGAACGGCCTCAGCTACATCAAGTACTCCATCGAGAGCGTCGATGATGCCGAGCACAAGACGATTCGCGGTGAAGCATCCAACTTCTCGGAGAGCTACTCCCGAATCCTGCGGCTGCTCGAGCTGAAGAAGCAGAACGGCTACAAGACCACCATCGTCATCACGATGCTGGACCTCAACCGGCCGAACCAACAGGGCGACTATGCCAAGCTGCGTGAGGCGTTCCGCGATCTCGACGTCTACCTGTATCTGAAGAGCGAGGATCAGCAGTGGTACCGAAAGGACTACCACGGCACGAAGTCGGTCCACTGGAGTGAGATATGCAAGCACCCGTGGATGTCGATGACGATCAAGTCCAACGGCGAGGCGTGCATGTGCATGGAGGACTACGACAACGAGATCGTCCTCGGTGACGCTCGTACCCAAACGCTCGCGGAGATCTGGAACGGTGAAGCGTACCGGAAGTTCCGCCGCGATCACGTCGACGTGACTGGCGGGATCAAGTGCAGCGAGCGCTGTGACATGGCGCTGGTCGGCAAGTGCCTGCCTCCCGTGAGCTTGCGATGAGCGAGGCCGGTCACGGAAGCGGTGCCGAGGCGACCGGGGCCGCTTCTCAGCTCGCCGGGCTCCTCGACCGGGAGCCCGGGGAGTGGCGCCGGGACCTCGACGCGCGATACGGCGTGCTGGACGACGTCCTTGCCGCTCGCCGTGCCGCGGTGGTTTATCCCGCAGCCCGGATGGGACGGGAGGCGGCCGCACGACTGAGAGCCATGGGCGCGAACGTCGTTGCCCTCGGAGATCGCGACATGAGTCTCCACGGCAACGTCATCGACGGGCTGCCCGTGCTCTCCCCGGCCGAGATCGCTCGATCTCACGCCAGCGACGTGATTCTCGTCGCGAGCACGATGTTCGATTCGGCGATTCGCGAGGACCTTCTGCAGCGGGGGTGCGCGGAGGTCGTGCCGGTGGGATACCTCAACTTGCGCCTCCCGCGCGTCTTTCGCTCCCGCGAGTACGAGGGCGCGTACGGAGCGGTGACGGACCCCGCCAGCCGAGCGGCGATCCGGGAGCTCTACGGGCTTCTCGCCGACGACCAGTCTCGCCGGGTGCTGACAGGCAAAGTGACCTTCTACCTCGGTCTCGACAAGCGTCAGCTGGAGGATGTCAGGTCACGGGATCCGCTTTACTTCGATCCGACCGTCTATGAGCTGGGATCCCAGGAGACGGTGGTGGACGGCGGAGCGTTCGTGGGCGACACGCTGGAGTCGTTCCTGCACGCGTCCGGCGGGGACTTCTCGGCGTATCACGCGTTCGAACCGGACGAGGCGAGCTTCGGCAGGCTCGCGCAGCTTGCGTCTGCCGATCCTTCCAGGATCACCGTCGTCCGTGCGGGATTGGGTAGCCGGCGAGGCAGTGCGCGCCTCCTGGGCACTGGAAAGGCCGACTCACGCTTGCTCAGCGCGGACGAGCCGGGCGATGAGGAGACGCCGGTGGTCAGCCTGGACGAGTACTTCGACGGCCTGCGCCTGCCGTCGTTGATCAAGATGGACGTGGAGGGCTGGGAGGAGCAGGCGCTCATGGGTGC
>JAJZPX010000203.1 GCA_021811025.1 Actinomycetes bacterium | reverse complement strand
CGGTCACGGAGGGTCACCCCGACAAGATCTGCGACCAGATCTCCGACGCGGTTCTCGACGCCATCGTCAGGCGCGAGAACGATCTCGCGTCCGAGGGCTACACGACGGACTCGGGCAGCAAGGCGGATCCGAGCTACGTGCGCGTGGCCTGCGAGTCCTTCATCACCACAGGCCTGGTCGTCGTCGGCGGAGAGATCCGCACTCACGCGTACGTCGACATCCCCAAGATCGTCCGCGAGACGATCACGGGCATCGGCTACGACGAGAGCACGCCGGACTCCTTCGACGGCACGACCTGCGGTGTCATCACGTGCGTCGACGAGCAGAGCAGCGACATCGCCCGCGGCGTCGACGAGAGCTTCGAGGCGCAGCACGGCGACACCGATCCGCTCGACCTCGAGGGTGCCGGCGACCAGGGCATGATGTTCGGCTACGCGTGCGAGGAGTGCTCGGGCATGATGCCCGCGCCGATCTACCTCGCGCACAGGCTGTCGAAGAGGCTCACCGACGTGAGGCGCGACGGCACGGTGCCCTTCCTGCGACCCGACGGCAAGACGCAGGTGTCGGTGCGCTACGTCAACGACAAGGCCGTCGCGATCGAGAAGGTGCTCATCAGCTCGCAGCACCGCATGGACGCGGACGTGGCCGCGGACCTCCGCCCCGCCCTCATCGAGCACGTCATCACGCCCGTCCTGAACGAGGAGGGCATCGACTGGAGCGGCGCCGAGATCTACGTCAACCCGACGGGACGCTTCGTCATCGGCGGGCCGATGGGAGACACGGGTCTCACGGGCCGCAAGATCATCGTGGACACATACGGCGGCTACGCCCGTCACGGCGGGGGAGCGTTCTCGGGCAAGGACTGCACGAAGGTGGACCGTTCGGCCGCTTACGCGGCGCGCTGGGTCGCGAAGAACGTCGTCGCGGCGGGCCTGGCCGAGCGCTGCGAGGTCCAGGTGGCGTACGGGATCGGCCTCGCTCACCCGCTGTCGGTGCTGGTCGACACCTTCGGCACGGAGAGGGCCGACGGCAGTCGCATCGAGAAGGCCGTCCTGGAGGTCTTCGACCTTCGCCCCGGCGCCATCATCCGCGAGCTCGACCTGCGCCGCCCCATCTACCAGAAGACGGCCGCGTACGGGCACTTCGGCCGGGACGACGCCGACTTCACGTGGGAGCGGACCGACAAGGCGGAGGACCTGCGCCGCGCAGCGGGGGCGTAAGCCCGGGCGCTATGCTGTCAGGCATGCGCATCTCTCGAGTCATCGTCGACACCGCCACCCGCGCCCTCGACCGCGCGCTGGACTACGAGGTCCCGCCGGACCTCGCCGGCAAGGTCGCCGTCGGTGTCCCGGTCCTCGTGCCCCTCGGGCGTACGCGGGCCGTCGGGTACGTGGTCGGCTCGGCCGAGAGGAGCGACTACGAGCTCAGGCCGCTCGCCGCGGTGCTCGGGCCACCGCTCTTCGACGAGGTCGCGGTATCGCTCGCCGGCTGGATCGCGGAGACGTACCTCTCCACGCTCGCCGACGCGCTGCGCTTGTTCCTCCCGCCCGGCGGGACACCGCGGATAGAGCGTTCCGTGTCGGTCGCCGGCAGTCCTCCCGCGATGCCGCGCGCCGCTGCGCTCTTCGACGCCGTGCACGGGGGCACGACGCGCGTCAGCGAGCTGCGCCGTGCCTTCGGCCCTGCCACCGACAGGCTCGTCGCGTCGCTCGTCGATGCGGGAGCGCTCGAGCGCAGATACGCCCTCGCGAGACCCGACGCCGGCCCCGTCGACGACAGGTGGGCCTCTCTCGACCGTGAGCCGCGCCCGGGCGAGCTCCGCTCGAACGCGACCTCGCAGCACGCGCTGGTCGCCGCGCTCTCCGCGGGACCGGTGTCGGTGCCCGAGCTCACCGCGGAGCTCGGCCCCGTCGACGCGCCGCTCAGGCGCCTGGAGTCCCTCGGCATCGTGTCCGTCGAGCGCCATCGGCGCTACCGCCGCCCCAAGGGCCGCATCCGGGAGGCCCCCAGGCCGGAGCGCCTCTCCCAGGGGCAGGAGGACGCGCTGAACGCTATCCGCGAAGCGCGGGCTGCCGGCGGGGGAGCGGTCGTCGTCGCGGGAGTCACCGGCTCGGGCAAGACCGAGGTGTACCTGCGGGCCATCGAGAAGGCGCTGGCGGACGGGCGAACGGCCATCGTCCTCGTGCCCGAGATCTCGCTGACGCCGCAGACGGTCGGCCGGTTCCGCTCGCGCTTCGGCGACGCCGTCGCCGTGCTCCACAGCCGCCTGTCCGCGGGCGAGCGGTACGACCAGTGGGACCTTGCCGCGCGCGGCGAGGTGTCGGTGGTGGTCGGACCGCGCTCCGCGCTCTTCGCCCCGCTTCGGGATCTCGCGCTGATCGTCGTCGACGAGGAGCACGAGGCGAGCTACAAGCAGTCGTCCGCCCCCCGCTACCACGCGCGCGAGGTCGCGCGCCGGATCGCGCGGGCGCGCGGCGCCGTCCTCGTCCTCGGCTCCGCGACGCCCAGCATGGAGGCGCGCCACGCGTGCGAAGAGGGGCGCGCGCGGATGGTGAGGATGCCGGCTCGAGTCTCGGGCGCGATGCCGCAGGTGACCGTCGTGGACATGGCGCGCGAGTTCTCCGACGGCCATCGCTCGATGTTCTCCCGCCCTCTCCTGCAGGCGCTTGGCGAGGTCGAGTCCGCGGCCGAGAAGGCGGTGCTGCTGCTCAACCGCCGAGGGTTCGCCAGCTTCCTGCTGTGCCGCGCCTGCGGGTTCGTCCCCGAGTGCCGGGACTGCTCGGTCTCGCTCACATATCACGAGACGGTCGGCCGTCTGCGCTGCCACCACTGCGGCGCGTCGTCTGAGGTCCCCGCCGAGTGCCCGCGCTGCGGCAGCCCGTACCTGCGCCTCTTCGGCGCGGGCACGCAGCGCGTGGAGGCGGAGCTGGCCGCCGCGTTCGCGGCCCTGCCGGTCGTGAGGATGGACGCGGACACGACCGCCGGCCGAGGGGCTCACGAGCGCCTGCTCGCCCAGTTCGAGGCGCTCTCCACCGGCATCCTTCTCGGGACCCAGATGATCGCGAAGGGTCTCGACTACCCCGAGGTCACGCTGGTGGGAGTGGTGAACGCCGACACGACGCTGCATCTCCCTGACTTCCGCGCCGCCGAGCGCACGTACCAGCTTCTCGAGCAGGTCGCGGGTCGCGCGGGCCGCGGGCAGGCACCCGGGCGCGTCATCATCCAAACGTACTGGCCGGACCACGCGGCCGTCCTCGCCGTGGGGTCGGGAGACCCGTCGACTCTCTACGAAACCGAGGCGGCCGAGCGGGCCCGTCTCCGGTACCCTCCGTTCGCCCGTCTCGCGAACGTGCTGCTCACCGGAGCCTCCGAGCGCGACGTGCGCGAAGCTTCACTCGAAGCGGCGAGCCTCCTGCGTCGGGCGCTCCCGGACGGCTTCGAGGTGCTCGGGCCGAGTCCCGCGCCGTTGGCCCGTTTGAGGCGAGCCTGGAGATGGCACCTCCTAGTCAAGGCGCCCGCACGCGCCGACGTCCCGTCGTTCCTGCGCGACGCCCTGCGCGAGCACAGGCCGCGCCCAGGCGTCACGCTTGCGGTGGACGTCGATCCGGTCGACGTGCTGTGAGCGGGCGGGAAGATAGCATGTAGAATGGGCAGGGTGTTTGCTCGACCGCTTCGGGGCCGAACACAGGACGGACCGTAAGGAATGCACGTTCTCGCACATCCAAATCCCGCTCTCAAACAGAAGGCGGCCGAAGTCGACCCGGGCACGGACCGACAGCTCGCGCGTCTCGCGAAGCAGATGGCGAAGCTCATGTACGCCGAGCGCGGCATCGGCCTCGCGGCCACCCAGGTGGGCGTCCAGAAGCGCATCATCGTCTTCGACCTCGGAGACGAGAAGCGCCCCGTCACATTGTGCAACCCGGTGATCGTGGAGCGCTCGGACGAGACCGCGACCGATGAAGAGGGATGCCTCTCGGTGCCGGGCATAACCGTGCCGATCGAGCGGGCGTCCAGGGTGGTCTGCGAGGCCATCGACCTCAAGGGAGACCCTGTGCGCGTCGAGGCCGAGGAGCTGTTCGCACGCATGCTCCAGCACGAGACCGACCACCTCGACGGCATCCTCATCCTCGACCGCGCTGCGCCCGAGGAGCGCAAGGCGGCCGTCCGGCGCTACATGGAGGCGCTCTCGGCCGAGTCCGCCGGCTAGCCTCGCCCGAGGGGGGCTGTCAATGCGTGTGGTGTTCATGGGGACGCCGCCCTTCGCCGTCCCGTCGCTGGCGGCGCTCGCCGCGCGGCACGAGGTGGCCGCCGTCTACACCCGTCCCGACAAGCCGGCTGGCCGGGGCCGCCGGACCTGCAGGCCGTGGTGACGCCGGGCGACAGCGCCCGGGAAGCGCTGCTCGAGCGGCTGCGCACTGCGTTCCATGCCCGTCGCGCCGGCGGCAGCCAGGTCGTCCTTGCGTTTGGCGGCGAGTGCAGCCTGGCCAACCCGCGGATCAAGTGCGGCGGGGTCGTGTGCAGCCAGGACGCGCCGGTGTGCTGCATGAGCAGCTACGAGGGCCCGGCGAAGTGCGAGCGCGACTGCAAGGCT
>JAJZPX010000202.1 GCA_021811025.1 Actinomycetes bacterium | reverse complement strand
GTCCTCGTGGACGCGCTCGACGAGCGCAACGGCTGGTTGGCGGCGCGTCGCGTGCGGTGAGGAGCGGGGGCTACCCCTGCTCGGACGCCGTCCGGTACGCCATCACGTGCACTTCCTCGATCGTGATCAGCCCGTCGGCCACCATCGCCGAGAACACCTCGGCCAGCGCGGTGATGCGCGCCTCGGAGTCGATCACCTGCACGACGACCGGCTTGTCCTGCGACATGCGCATCACGCGCTTCCCGACGTGCCTGCTGGTGGCGCCGAAGCCGGTCACCCCGCGCAGCACCGTCGCGCCTGCGCACCCTGCAGTCCGCGCGGACTCGACGAGCGCCTCGTACAGCGGCTTCTCGTCATACGTCGCCTTCTCCCCGATGTACGCGCACAGCTTCCGCGCCGGCCCCGCGATCATGTCCATCGTCATCGCTGTCCCCTCCGCGCGAGCATCTCCGCGATCCTGTCGAGCAGCTTCCGCGCGATCGCGTCCTTGCCGAGCACCGGCAGCTCCTCGGCCCCCTCGGCCGTCACGAACGTCACTCGATTGATGTCGGCGTCGAAGCCGCGCCCGGGCGCGCCGACGTCGTTCGCCACCACCAGGTCGAGGTGCTTCGCCTCGAGCTTCGCCCGAGCGCTCTCCAGCACGTCGCGCGTCTCCGCGGCGAACCCCACGAGCAGCCGCCCGTCCTTCCGCTCGCCGAGCTCGGCGAGGATGTCCGGGTTCCGCACGAGCGCGAGCGCGGGGGCGCCGGCATCTTTCTTGAGCTTGTGCTCCGCGGGTCCCTCGGGCCGGAAGTCCGCCACCGCAGCTGCCATCACGACGAGGTCGGCGCGGTCGAATCCCGCGCGCACGGCGTCCCGCATCTCGAGCGCGCTCGTGACCCGAACGACTTCGGCGCCGTACGGGTCGGCGAGGCACGTCGGCGCGGCGACGAGCGTCACGGACGCCCCGCGGCGCGCGGCCTCCTCAGCGATCGCGTACCCCGTCTTGCCGGACGAGCGGTTGCCGATGAAGCGCACGGGGTCGATCGCCTCGCGCGTTCCGCCCGCGGTCACGAGCACGCGCACGCCCGCGAGGTCGCGCGCCCGGCATGCCTCGGCCTCCACCGCGTCCGCGATGTCCTCGACAGGCGCCAGGCGCCCCTCCCCCACGTCGCCGCAGGCGAGCTCGCCCGCTTCCGGCTCGACGATGACCGCACCTCGGGCTCGCAGCGCCGCGACGTTGTCGCGCGTCACCTGCTTTCGCCACATCTCCGCGTTCATCGCCGGCGCGATCACGAGCGGCGCCTGCGCCGCGAGCGCGGTGGTGGTCAGCATGTCGTCGGCCCGGCCGTGCGCGAGCTTGGCGATCACGTTCGCCGTGCACGGCGCGACTACCATGACGTCCGCCTCCTGTGCGAGCGAGACGTGGCGAACCCCGCCGTACGCCGGCTCCTCCCACAAAGACGACGCCACGGGCTCGCCCGTCAGAGTGCGGAACGTGAGCGGTGTCACGAAGCGCATGGCGGCATCCGTCATGACGACCTTCACGCGGAACCCCCGCCGCGAAAGGAGCCGCACGAGCTCGCACGCCTTGTACGCGCCGATCCCGCCCGTCACGCCCACGACGACCGTCTGCGCCACCCGGCCCACCTCCTTCTCGCTGCCCAGCATACCCTTGCGGCCGCTCGTGTAGGGAAAGAACACGTGACGGAGGTGGTGCGCATGGCGCAGCTCGGCGAACGAGGAACGCCCGACATTTCGATACGCATCGGCGGGCCGGCGGGGGCCGGAATCAAGGCTGCGGGACAGAGCCTCGCGCGAACGTTCATGCGCGAGGGGCTGTGGACGATGGACCTGACCGAGTACCCGTCGCTGATCCGCGGCGGGCACAACGTCATCACGGTTCGCGTGGGCCCCAAGCCGTTCTTCAGCCACGCCGTGGACGTCGACATCCTCATCGCCCTGGACCGGCTGACGGTGGAGAAGGACGGGCCGTCCCTCGTCGAGGGCGGCGCGGTAGTGTACGACCCGGCGAGCGTGGAAGCCGCGACGCTTCCCTCGCACGCCCGCGGGGTGCCCGTGCAGCTCGACGAGATCGCGAAGCGCAACGGCGGCGTCATCATGCGCAACACCGTCGCGATGGCCGCCGCCCTGGCGCTGCTGCGATTCCCGCTCGAGCCGTTCGAGTCCGCGCTTCACGCGCAGTTCGACTCGAAGTCGGCCGAGGTGGCCGAGGGCAACGTGCGCGCGGCCCGCGAGGGCCACGCCGAGGCATGGAAGCACGCCGACGACTTCCCGCTGCGCCTATCGCCCGTGCCCGGCGCGCCCGAGCGCGTGCTGGTCGACGGAAACGATGCGGTCTGCCTCGGCGCGCTCGCCGCCGGCATCGGTTTCTACGCCGCCTACCCGATGACGCCCGCCTCCACGCTGCTGCACTACATGGCACGCCACGAGGGCGACGGAGTGGTCGTGAAGCACGTCGAGGACGAGATCGCCGCGATGAACATGGTGGTCGGCGCTGCGTTCACGGGCGCGCGAGCGATGTGCGCGACCTCGGGCGGCGGCTTCTCGCTGATGGCCGAGGCGTTCGGGCTGGCGGGAGTCACGGAGTCCGCAGTGGTCGTGGGTGTCTTTTCGCGTCCCGGCCCCGCCACGGGCATGCCGACGTGGACCGAGCAGGGGGACCTGCAGTTCGTCATCCACGCCGCCCAGGGTGAGTTCCCCCGCGTCGTGCTCGCGCCGGGCGACCGCGACGACGCGTTCCACCTCACCTGGCAGGCGTTCAACCTCGCCGACCGCCTGCAGACGCCCGTCGTGCTGCTCGGCGACAGCTACCTCTCCGACAACCGGCAGTCGGTGCTGCCGTTCGAGACGGCCCGCGTCACGATCGACCGCGGCGAGACCATCACCGAGGGCGAGGTGAGCGACTACTTGCGCTACAGGGACACGCCGGACGGCATCTCGCCGCGAGCGATACCCGGAGTCAAGGGCGCCGAGCAGCTCGTCAACAGCTACGAGCACGACGAGTACGGATGGGGGCAGGAGGGCGAGCGCGCCGAGGTGCGCGTGCAGCAGGACGAGAAGCGCATGCGCAAGATGGAGCTCGCACGAACGCTGGCGCCCGCACCGGTGGCCTTCGGGCCTCTCGAGGCCGACGTCTCGATCGTGAGCTTCGGGTCGACGAAGGGGCCGATACGCGACGCGATGGACGAGCTCGCCGCCGAGGGCGTGAGCGCGAACTTCCTCCAGGTCGTGACGTGCTGGCCCTTCCCCGCGCGCGAGGTGTCCGGCTTCCTCGCCGTAGCGAAAAGGTCGCTCGTCGTGGAGAACAACTACACCGGCCAGCTCGAGCAGCTGATCCGTCAGGAGTGCCTGATGGAGCCCGACGACCGGCTGCACCGCTACGACGGCCGGGCGTTCACGTACGCGCAGATCGCGGAGAAGGCGCGCGAGATGGTGCGACGGCCCGCGCGCGAGCTGACGGGGGTGACGCGCTGATGCCGACGGTCGCCGAGTTGGAGCAGGCGTGCAAGCCGACCTGGTGCCCGGGGTGCGGCGACTTCCAGATGTGGAAGGCGCTCAAGCAGGCCATCGAGAACGTCGGCTACACCTACGAGCGGTTCGCGGTTGTGTGGGGGATCGGCAACGCCGGCAACGGCGCCGACTTCCTGCGGTGCCAGGGGTTCCACGCGCTGCACGGGCGGGCGCTCCCCACCGCCACCGGCATCGCGCTCACGAACCCCGAGCTCAAGGTCATCGTCGAGATGGGCGACGGCGACGGGTACGGGATCGGCGGCAACCACTTCCTGCACAGCTGCCGCCGCAACGTAGAGATGGTCGGCATCTTCCACAACAACCAGATCTACGGGCTCACCACCGGCCAAGCCTCGCCTACCTCCGACCAGTTCATGAAAACGCCGTCCACCCCGGGCGGCGTCATCGAGGAGCCCGTGAACCCCGTCGGCGTGGCCGTCGCGCAGGGGGCGACGTTCGTGGCGAGGACCTTCTCGGGAGACGTGGCGTACACCCAGTCGATCTACGAGCAGGCGCTGAGGCACCATGGGTTCGCGGTGGTGGACGTCTTCCAGCCGTGCCCGACGTGGAACAAGAACAACACCTTCAAGTGGTACGCCGAGCGCGTCTACAAGCTCGAGGACGAGCCTGGCTACGACCCGGACAGTCGGGTTTGGGCGTTCGAGAAGTCGCTCTCCACGTTCCACGACCTCACGTGCGCGCCGGACTCCTGCCGCCTGCCTGTGGGCGTCTTCTATCGAGAGGAAGGCGTGCCGACGTACCAGGACCGCCTGCCGCAGCTCGCCCAGCCGATGTGGCGTCAGGCGCGCAAGCCGCGCGACATCTCGAGAGCCATGCGCGCGCTCGGCTGAGAGGAGGTGCGGCGTGTCGCTCGCGGGCAAGCGGATACTCGTCACCGGCGGCGCCGGTGGTCTCGGCCGCGCGCTCGTCCCGAGGCTGCTGGACGCCGGCGCGTGGGTGGCGGTCACGTATCGCGACAACGAGGAGCTCGCGGAGCTGCTCCGGCGCGTCGACCCCTCCCGGCCGCAGCCGACCGCACTGAGCTGCGACCTCGCGGACGCGGACTCGGTCGAGAACCTCGC
>JAJZPX010000201.1 GCA_021811025.1 Actinomycetes bacterium | reverse complement strand
CTCGACGACGACACGGATCCGGTCGCCCTCCCTGACCCGGATCTCCGGGCCCGGGAGCTGTCCGTCGTACGTCCAGACCGACCGGCGGCCGAGCGGGCCAAAGTCGATCTCCGTCCGCCGGGCTACGCGGCGAACATCGCGCAACGTTCCAGCCGTCTCGGCCCTTACCGGCGCCGGAGCGGCCAGCGCACGGCCGACGAGCGCTCGGGCGCTCACCGATCCGACCGCAGCGAGCGCGAGGAACCGGCGCCGCGTCATCCCGGCATCCGACGGTCCAGGTCCGTTCCGTCCGGCCACGATTGTTTGGCTCCTCTACGTCACCCTTTTCGTCGTTCGAGCGCGGACCAGCGTCGAGCGATTCCGAGAGCGCCCCTGACGCGTGCCGCCTCGTGAACGATGTGTCGTGCGAGGCCTCGTCATCGGCGTCCTAGTGAGCGAGCGGATCCTCACACGCTTGCCAGCTCATCGTCGATATCGACGAGCGGGTGACCCTTCTGGCCTGCTGCGTGGCGGGTAAAAAGCGACGCCCGTCGGGCTCTGCTCGCCAAGCGACGCAATAGTACTACCAGGTCCGCGGACGTTCGGGCGCTGAGTGGCGCCCCGGCTCCTTGGCTATTCCGGCGCCACTGCATCAGACTCGTTGACGAGGAAGATCCAGTCCGGCACGCGCCCGCCAATGAATACGGCGAAGACCTCGACCTGGTCGCCCGGCTCGATCTCCCTCTCCAGGGCAGGCACGAGAACCTTCTGGACCGGGACCCAGTACTCGCGCGACCCTTCTTCCACAAGGATGTCCTGGTCGAAAAGCTCCTCGACCGGGAGCGGACTTGGATAGAGCTCGCCCACGCCCTGAGGAATGCTCTCCGATCAGCTGGGATCGTTCGACGCCCACCAACGCAGCGGACTGTCACGCGGTAACGATCTGTCCCGGGATCGAGGACGTACCCGCCTTCCCTGCCATCGAGGACGGCTCGGTGCTCCTCGTCAGTGTCGACGGTTCGTACCCGTTCCAGGGCGCCTGGTCGTAAGGGCGCCCTGCGAGCAGGACGGCAAGTAACAGAAACATCCAGTCTACTTGTACTCAGCACGAGCGATGCTGCTCACCCGATCGTCCGACCAGGGAGCGAAAGCACGCTCGTGACGTCGCCGGGCGATCGATGCGCCCTCGCACCTGTGCCGCTCGCCCGTCCCTTGCTACCGTGGCAAACGAACTCACGCACGTTCCGCGAGCCGTAGCGCGCGGACGTCCCCGCGGAGGGGACCTCAGCGCAGGGTCTTCAGGAACAGGAGGAGATCGTCCCAGTCCTCATCGCTCATCTGCCAGCGCGGCATCGCGATGTCGAGCCTCTCACCGTCGGCGCCGATCCCTTCGACCACCGCGCGGCGGATGAGATCGTCCGTGTACGTCGGACCGCGGCTGCCGTCGGGCTCGCGCATGCCGAGCGGATCGGCGAGGTTCGGGTACGTGATGTTCGGCGTCGTGAACATCATGGTGCGAAGGCCGTGTCCGTCGGACCCATGACAACCCGCGCAGCCGCTCATCATCATTCCAAAGCCGCCGCTGCGGACGATCGGCTGTCCATCCGTACCGATCCCCCAGTCGAAGATGGGTTCGCCGAGCCCGACGGGATCGCCGCTCGAGCCGCCCCACGTTCCACCGCATCCCGTCATCATCGGCCCCCATGTGTACCCGCGGCCGTCCAGACCTCCGATCATCTGCCCGCAGCGGTCGTAGACGTGCGCGGCATACGAAGCAATGACGTCGGCGTGGCGCGAAGCCTCGGCCTGGTCGTCGCTCAGGCTCGCGAAGGTGCACGCGACGCGGTGGTGCGCATCGAGGTCGGCGAGCATCGCGCTCGCCACGTAACTCGTGTCCGCGAACGCCGAGCCGTCGTGCGCGGCGATGAAGCTGCCCATCGCGCCGCTCATCTGGGCCATCTGCGTGGTCCACGGACGCACCTGCGCGTCGTAGGCGTCGTGGGCTGCCGGGCAACCGGGGCGACCGTCATGTCGGGCGCGTTCATCGTCGCGCGATAGGCGAGCGACGCAGACTGCACCCGTTGCGCGAGATCTTGGCAGCTCGCGATCTGGGCCTTCTCGTCCACGGCCCCCGGACTGGTTCCCGGGCTCGTGGAGGAGCCCCCGCACGCGACGGCGGCGAGCACGCTGGCGCTCGCGACGGCAACGATTCCGGTTCGCATCTCACCCGCTCCGGGCCTTCGAAGGAAGGGGCCGAGAAGAAGCAACTGGCGCGCCGTCGCCGCGAAGCGGTGCCAAACGCCGATTTCGATGCCCCTACCCCGGCGAGGGGTGCGCAATTGATGCGGCGCGCGAAGGATCCGCGCACGTCGCGCTTCCGGTTGGTGGCGGCCTCGTGAACTACGGTCGCGGCCGGACGCCATTGGGGCGCCCAAGCGATTGGTCGTACAGGGCTCTGCGCCCGACGCGGACCCGCCAGCGGCCGCCCGCCCGCTCTTTGCAGCCACGCTCGCGCGCGTGAGACCCGCCCGGCGCTGTTCCCGCCCCTCCTTCGCGAGTGCTTGCCGTCACGCTGAGGCTCGGCTATCGTTCAAACGTGCGTTTGAAGATTCGAACGGGCCACCGGCTCCGGGCTCCGAGCCGCGGCGATCTCTGCAACGTCCCCTGCTTCAAGGAGGAGCTGGTCGCGCGCGTGAAGCGCGACCTCCCATCGGACGAGGCGCTCGAGGAGGCGCGCGTCCTGTTCGCGGCGCTCGCCGACCGCACCCGCCTCCGGATCCTCCACGCGCTGCTCCTCGCGGAGGAGCTGTGCGTCTGCGACGTCGCCCACGTGCTCGGCATGAGCGTCGCGGCGGCGTCGCACCACCTTCGCAAGCTCCGGCATCTCGGGATCCTCAAGCTCCGGAACGACGGCAGGATGGCGTACTACGCCTTGCGGGATCGCTTCGCGGCCGACCTCGCCACGCACGCCGTTCGCCAGGCGGCGGCCTGAGGTCGTTCGAGCATGGCCGCGAACGTGACCACTGGCCGCTCGAACGCGCTCGCGATCGTCTCCGAGCAACTTGCCGAGGCGACCGCTGCAAAGAAGTGCCACGCGTGCGGGTGCTTCCAGGGTGCCGTTGCCGCGTTCGAGAAGACGCAGGTGGGGCGCGGCGAGCTTGCGCCCGCGCTCGCGCGTGCCCGCGAAACGTTCGCGGCGAGGAAGTACGACTGCCTCGGCTGCGAGGTCTGCTTCCCGGCGGTCGCGGAGAACGCGTTCGCGGAAGCGTTCCCCGACGAGGCTCGTGCCCCGCTCTGCCCGACCGACGCACCCGCGCACCGTTCCGGGTGGCCCCCGCTTCCCGGCGACTATGTCGTCGTCCGCTATGGGGCGCCGGTTGCGGTGTGCACCCTCAACAGCGCTTCCCTCGCGAACGAGCTCGTCGCGCGGCAGCCCGGCGGACTCGCCATCGCAGGCTCGCTCCACACGGAGAACCTCGGCATCGAGCGCATCGTCCGGAACGTCCTCGCGAACCCGAACATTCGATTCCTCGTCCTCTGCGGCGAGGACACGCGCCAGGCCATCGGCCACCTCCCAGGCCAGTCGCTCGCCGCTCTTAGCGAGAACGGCACCGACGCCCACGGCCGGATCCTCGGCGCGCGCGGCAAGCGGCCCGTCCTGAAGAACGTGACGCGCGAGGAGATCGAGGCGTTCCGTCGCCAGGTCGAGCTCGTGTCGCTCGTCGGCGAGCAGAACGTCGCCCGCATCGCGGGGGAGATCGAGTCGTGGGCGGCCCGAACCCCCGGCGCCTTTGACGGGGCGCCTGCCGCCGCGGTCATCCCCGTGATCGCGGCGCACGAGCCGTCGCGGCTCGTCCTGGATCCGGCCGGATTCCTCGTCATCTACCCGGACCGGGCCCGCGGACTCATCCTCGAGCACTATCGGAAGGAAGGGGTCCTTGACTTGGTCATCCAAGGGGCGACCGCAAGCGCCGTTGCCGCAACCGCGATCGAGCGTGGAGTGCTTTCGCGGCTCGATCACGCGGTCTACCTCGGGCGAGAGCTGGCGCGGGCAGAGGAGAGTCTGCGGGCCGGTGCTCCATACGTACAGGACCGCGCTCCCGAGCCGGCTCCGGTCGAAGAAGCGCACGAGAGCTGCGGCTGCAGCGGCTCCACCTGAACCCCCTCCTGACGCCGGTCGGCGTCAGGGATCGCGATGACGAACGGCCCTTCCGACGAGTCGCTCTTCCTGAAGTATCGCGCCGACGGCGATCTCGAGGCGTTCGGGCGGCTGTACGACCGCTATGGGCCAGCTGTCTTTCGGTTCCTGGTTCGACTGCTTCACGACCGCGCTGCGGCGGAGGACCTCGTTCAACACGTATTTCTCCGCGTCCACGAATCGCGCGCGGCCTTCGATCCTCGGCGTAGCTTCCGGACCTGGATCTTCACGATCGCGCGCCGCCTCGCCGTCAACTGGGCGGCGCGCACCGGAGGTGCAGCGACCGAGACGGATCCTCCCGACCTCGAGGACGAGGCTCCGTCGCCCGAGCATCGGGCCATCGTCCGGGACGAGGCTCGTGCCCTCGAGCGCGCTTTGTCGTCTCTGTCGCGCGAGGACGCGGAGGTCCTGCTCCTTGCCAGGTACGAGGGTCTCT
>JAJZPX010000200.1 GCA_021811025.1 Actinomycetes bacterium | reverse complement strand
ACGACAAGACGCAGGACCCGTACAACCGCGTTCTCCCGCGCGGCGCGATCGTCGGAAGGGACCTGTCCTCGGTCGAGAAGGTCGACCCGGACGAAGTCCGCATGTACACCAAGAACTCGTACTACGGCGACGGCGTCGGCGCGGGGAAGCACCCGCTGGACGCGGGTCAGGAGCCGATCGACTTCACGGCGTATCCGGACATGTCGCCCACGGGGCCGCTGCCCTCCGGCAAGTACGACTGGACGCAGTCGGCCCGCTACGGCAAGAACGCGCTGCCGATGGAGGTCGGGCCGCTCGCGAACATCCTCGTCGCGTACGCGGCCGGGAAGCCGTACGTGAAGACCCTGGTCGACCAGGTGCTGACGGCCGTCGGGGCTCCCGGCAACCCGTCCGTGCTCATGTCGGACCTCGGCCGGATCGCCGCGCGCGTGATCGAGGCGAAGGTGAACGTCGACTTCGCGCAGCAGTGGGCGGACGAGCTGCTCGCGAACATCAAGGGCGGCAACACGGAGGTGTACACGCCCGTCTCGATCCCGTCGAGCGGCGAGGGCTCGGGAGGCTGGAACGCGCCTCGCGGCGCGCTCGCGCACTACGTCAGGATCGAGAACGGCAAGACGTCCGCGTACGCCGCCGTGCCTCCGAGCAACTGGAACCTGTCGCCGCGCGACGACAATGGCGTGCGGGGGCCCGTGGAGCAGGCGCTCATCGGGACGCCCATAGCGAACGTGTCGCAACCTCTTGAGATACTCCGCGTCGTCCACACGTTCGACCCTTGAATGGCGTGCGCGGTTCACGTGATTGAACCGGAGCACAACAAGGTCCTCGAATTCCAGGTGCGGTAGGGGGTCGATGACGATGGCCGATCATCCGCTGGCCACCCGCGAGGAGCACCCTCTCCCCGCCTCGCTGATGCACTGGACGCACCTGCTCTCTATCGCGGTGCTGACCTTCACCGGCTTCTACATCCACTGGCCCTTCTTCGAGGGCGCGATGGGCGTCATGCGGAACCTGCACTTCGTGTTCGCGTTCATCCTGATCGCCGTCCTGGTGATCCGCGTCTACTGGGCGTTCCTCGGCGCGGGCTCGGCACCCACCGGCAGCCGCCGTAAGATACGCGACTACAAGTTCTTCGGGCCGCAGAAGGAGAACCGCGGCACGCTCGGCGGGACGCTCAAGTACTACCTCTTCCTTCAGAAGGAGGCCCCCACAGTCTCGAAGTACAACGGGCTGCAGAAGGCGACCTACATCTTCTGGGGGCTGCTGATCGTCGTGCAGGCGATCACGGGCTTCGAGTTGTGGACGCCCACCGCGTCGGCGCTGCTGCCGCTCACGTACGCGCTCGGCGGCGTGATCGTGGTCCGCATGTACCACTACCTCATCATGTGGGTGTTCCTCGTCACGACGGCGCTGCACATCTACCTCGCCGTGATGCACTGGGACGAGTTCATGATGATGTTCTTCGGCGTCAAGACGCGTCCCCGAGGGGCGGCGGCTCCCTCGCCCTCGCCCGCGCCCGAGAGGACGCCGTAGGTGGGCGAGTCGCGGCCTGTCGTCACGCTGCTCGGCATCGGCAATGCGACGATGGGTGACGACGGTGTCGGTATCGAGGTAGCGCGCCGGCTCGAGGAGACGGCGCGCTACCTCGGCGTGCTGGTGGTCGCCGACGGGCTCGCGCACATGGGGCTTCTGCGGCACTTCGTCGAGAGCGACGTGGTCGTCGTGATCGACGCCATCGACGCGCAGGCGGAGGCGGGCGCGGTGTTCCGCTTCGACCCGGACGCCGCAGGGGTCACGCAACTGCGCAGCCACAACATCCACGGGATGGGCGTGGGCTACCTGCTGACGAACGCGCGGCTGCTCGGCCACCACCCGAGAGTGGTCGTGTTCGCGGTGCAGGTGAGAGACGTCTTGCCTCGCGAGGGGCTCAGCGCGGAGGTGGCCGAAGCGGCCGGCCGCGTCGAGCGCCTCGTGGAGGACGAGCTGCGCCACCTCGTCGCGGCATCCTCGTGGGAGGCCGTCTAGTTCCGCCCGCTCGGACCTTCTCCGGCGCTTTCCCCCTTCCGATGAACGGGTATATCCCGGCGACGAAAGGAGGACGCATGGACGACAGGATCCTTCTCGTCGAGGACAACCCTGACGACGTCGCTCTCACCGAGAGGGCGCTCAGACGGAACAACATCTCCAACCAGCTGCAGGTCGCGCAGGACGGCGTGGGGGCCATCGAGTGCCTGTTCGGCGCCGAGCAGCCTCCCTGCCTGGTCCTCCTGGATCTCAAGCTGCCGCGGCTCTCCGGCCTCGAGGTGCTGCAGCGGATTCGGGCGGACGAGCGCACGAGGCTCGTGCCGGTGGTGGTGCTCACCTCGTCGAGGGAAGAGCGCGACGTGGTGGAGAGCTACGGCCTCGGCGCGAACAGCTACATCCGGAAGCCCGTGGACTTCGGGCAGTTCGTCGCCGCCGTGCAGCAGCTCGGGCTCTACTGGCTTGTGCTGAACGAACCGCCGCCTCTCGCGTAGGTTTCGGGCCTGACGGGGCCAGCGGGCGCGTCCGACGGAAGCGCCTCCATGCGGAGGCGCTCGTGCCGGAGGAGGCCATGAGCGAGGAACTCAGGACACGCAGCCTGCGGATCGCGCGATACGCCGCGCTGTTCACCGCCGTCGCGGGCGCGGCGGTCCTGCTCGGCTGGGCGCTGCACGCCGACATCGTGACGAGGGTCTCTCCGGCCTGGACGCCGATGAGGCCGAACACGGCGGTCGGCCTCATGCTCTCCGGCACGGCGTTGTTCGTGTGGCTCCTCCCCAGGGGGACCCCGGTGACGCGGGCGATCGCGACCGGTCTGGCCTCGGTCGTCCTCGTCGTCGGGCTGCTCACGGTGGCCGAGCATGCGAGCGGGCGTGGTCTGGGGATCGACGAGCTGCTGTTCCCGGAGGCGCAGCGGGCGCTCGGTGAGGGGGCGCCGGGAAGGATGGCGCCCGAGACCGCGATGGCTTTCGTGCTGATCGCCGCGTCCATGCTCGCCATGCGGGTGCGGAGCGCGTACCCGAGCCAGGTCCTCGCCGCAGTCGCGGCCTGCATCGCCCTGCTCGCAGGTGCCGCGTACGTCTACGGCGTCAGCTTCTTCGCGAGCCTCGGTCCTCCCATCATGGCGGCGAACACCGCCGTCGAGTTCCTGGTCCTTACCGGTGGCGTTCTGCTCGGCACGTCAGGGAGCGGGCTCATGACGTTCATGACGAGCGAGGGTGCCGAGGGCGTCATGCTCCGCCGCCTCCTGCCCGCCATCATCGTGGTGCCGTACGCGCTCGGGAGCCTCATCGCCGCCTCGGTCGGACTTGGCCGGCTCCGCCAGGCGTTCGGCTGGGCGCTGCTCTCCCTCGGGACGGTGCTCGTGCTCGCCGTCCTCACCGGGTTGAACGCCGGCGCTCTGCGCCGCCTCGACCGCTCCAATCGCAACGCCGTCGACTCCCTGCGGGCGAGCCAGGCGGAGCTTCGCGCGGCCGTGGAGAGCGAGGCGCGAGCGAAAGAAGAGCTGCGAAGGGCCGGCGAGGACCTCGAGGCGAAGGTCCGAGAGCGGACGGCCCAGCTGGCGGAGGCGCAGCGCCTGGCCCGCCTTGGGAGCTGGGAGCTGGATCTCATCTCGAACGTCCTCGAATGGTCCGACGAGGCCTACAGGATCTTCGAGATCGACCCTGAGAGGTTCGGCGCCTCGTACGAGGCCTTCCTGGACGCGATCCATCCGGGCGACCGGGAGGCGGTCGACGGGGCGTACGCGGACTCGGTGCGAAGCGGGCGGCCGTACGAGATCACGCATCGACTGCTGATGCCGGACGGCCGAGTCAAGCACGTGCACGAGTCGGGCAGGACGTACTACGGCGAGAGCGGTCAGCCGCTGCGCTCGATCGGCACGATCCAGGACATCACGGAGCGGGTCCTCACCGAGGAGCAACTACGGGCCGCCTCGCGATACGCGCGGTCGCTCATCGAGGCGTCGCTCGACCCGCTCGTCACCATCTCGCCCGACGGGAAGGTCACCGACGTCAACGAGGCGACCGAGCGCGCGACGGGGCTGCCGCGCGACAGGCTCGTCGGGACCGACTTCTGCGACTACTTCACACAACCGGACAAGGCGCGGGCCGGCTACCTGCAGGTCTTGTCCGAGGGGATCGTCCGCGACTACCCCCTCGCTCTGCGGCACGCCTCGGGCTCCGTCATGGACGTGCTGTACAACGCGGCGCTCTACCGCGACGAGGCGGGCCACGTCGAGGGCGTGTTCGCCGCGGCGAGGGACGTCACCAAGCGCAAGCGTGCTGAGGACGAGCTCCGCAGGCTCAACGAGGAGCTCGACCGCCGGGTGCGCGAGCGCACGCTGCAGCTCGAGGACGCCGTGCACGAGCTCGAGGCGTTCAACTACTCCGTCTCGCACGACCTCCGCACGCCTCTGCGCGCGCTCGACGGCTTCTCGGCCGCGGTGCTCGAAGACTACAACGACAAGTTGGACGAGGACGGACGGCGGGATCTCGAGCGGATACGGGCCGCGGCCGGCAAGATGGGCGAGCTGATCGACGGCCTGCTCGGGCTGTCGCGGCTGTCCCGCGCGGAGCTGCGCGTCGCGGACGTCG
>JAJZPX010000199.1 GCA_021811025.1 Actinomycetes bacterium | reverse complement strand
CCATCACCAGCGCGGACCCGCTCTTCGCCGCGTACCGCTCCACCGCCGCAGCGAGATCGACCTGCGTCTCGTACTGGATGTCCTTGTCCACCGTCAGCACGACGTCGCGGCCGTCGACCTTGTCGACGCTGCGCGTCACGCCGCCCACGATCGGGCGCCCGTAGGGATCGCGCTCGGCCAGCACCCTGCCGGCCTTCCCGGCGAGAACGCCGTCGTACTGCTTCTCGAGCCCGGCCAGCCCGATGTCGTCGACACCCACGAACCCGAGCACCTGCGACGCGAGTTGCCCGCAGGGGTAGGTCCGCTTGGAGTCCTCGAGGGAGCCGATGCCGCCGATCCCCAGCGCCTCCACCCGCTTCGCCCGCTCCAGCTCGACCTTCCGGGCGATGTACACGAACGACGCGCGTTTGCGAAGGCGAGCCTCGTAGTCCTTCGCGTTCCCGCCCAGGATGCCCGCGAGCTGCGTCGCCACGGCCGACGGATCCTTCACCATCCCGGGAACGGCGTAGATGGTTCGCGCCTCCACGCTGATCGCGAGGGGCTCGCCCTCCCGGTCGTAGATGACCCCGCGCTTCGGCGTGACGACCATGTCACGAGTCCGCTGGTCCGCCGCCTTCTTCGCGTATGCCGGCGCCTCGACCACCTGGATCCACGCGAGGCGCACGGCGAGCCCGGCAAGCGACAGCCCCAGGCACACAAGGAGTATCCAATATCGGTCGGGGGCGGAACGCCGGGAGTCCCCTGGCACGTCCACCTCCTTCGCCACGCGCCTTCGCCTGCGCCACTCAGCGGGACGCCGCGACGCCCACGTCGCCGACGAGCAGCGTGCGCGCCTCCTTCTCGGTCACCTCGAGCGCGGCACCGACGACCTGCGCGAGCCTCACGCCCGAGCGGCCCGCGTGCGCGGGCTTCGCGGGCGATTCGGCCTCGGCCACGCGGGAGCCGCTCTCGGGCATCGCAATGTAGCGCACCGCGGGCGCCTTCGTCATCTGCAGCCCCGCCGCCTCGGACTCGATCCTCGAGGGCGTGACGAGCAGGCTCCGATCCAGCTCGAGTCGGTCTCCTGCCCGGCTCTCGGCCTTGATGGAGCGCTCCAGACGAAGCTGATCGAGCGATGCCTCGGCGGCCTTGGCCGACAGCGCGACGCGGGCGAGACCGAGCACCGTCAGCGTGACCAGCGCGACCGCCGCCAGCCGGAAGGCGGACTTGCCGGCGGCATCGGCCATGCGGGAGGCAGTCGCCCGGGGACGCGGGCCGGCGGTAGGGACGAGGCGCAGATGCGTGCGCTCGCGTCCGGCCACGCGAGCGTCACAAACCAGCCTCCGGGCCGGCATTCCCATCTGCGCCTCCTCCCCGCTCGACTCGCGCGGCCGCTGCGGCGGCCGGCTCCGTCCTCTATACCTTCTCGGCCGCGCGCAGCTTCGCCGAGCGCGCCCGAGCATTCGCCTCTATCTCCTCGGCCGAGGGGACGACGGCCTTCTTCGTCACCACATGGAGCACCGGCTTCATCCCGCACCTGCACACCGGCAGGTCCGGAGGGCAGACGCATCCTCTCGACAGCTCGGCGAACACGTTCTTCACGATGCGGTCCTCGAGCGAGTGGTAGCTGATCACCACGATCCTGCCGCCGGAAGAGAGCCAGCGGACGGCAGAACGAAGAGCGCCGTCGAGCTTCTCGAGCTCGTGGTTGACCTTGATCCGAAGCGCCTGGAACGTCCGGCGCGCCGGGTGCGGGCCGGTGCGGCGCGCGGAAGCCGGGATCGCGGCCTTCACGATCTCGACAAGCTCTCCGGTGGTACGGATGGGGCGGCGGGCGCGCGCGGCTACGATGAAAGCTGCGATGCGCGACGCCCACCGCTCCTCGCCGTACTCGCGGAGAATGCGGGTGAGCTCTGATTCCGAGTACGAATCGACTACGTCTGCTGCTGTGCTCCCGCCGCCCGCGGGGTTCATCCGCATGTCGAGCGAGGCGTCCGCGTGGTAGCTGAAGCCCCGCTCGGCGAAGTCGAGCTGGGGCGAGCTGACGCCGAGGTCGAAGAGGAACGCGTCGGCGTACGCCAGCCCCGCTTCGGAGAGAAGCGTGTCCAGCTCACCGAAATCGCCCTTGAGGAGGATGCCTTGCTGGCCGAGGCGGAGTGCGTCTGCTGCTGCGACTAATGCTGCATCGTCTTGGTCGATGCCCACCAGGAATCCGGTGGGAGCTATCAGATCGTGGATCCGCTTCGCGTGACCTGCCCCGCCTAAGGTACAGTCGACGACTATCGAACCGGGGTGCAACGATAGGTGCTTCGTGACCTCGGCCAGCAAAACTGGTTTGTGCCGGTATTCCACTTTCAAAGGCCTCTACAGGACACCGCGCGAGGCGAGCTCCTTCGCGGCATCCTCGATACGCTCACTGGTCTCGCCGTTGTAAGCCGCCCATGCCTGGGTGTCCCAGATCTCGATGCGGTCGCCGTTTCCGGTGATCGAGATGTCCTTCGTGAGTCCGGCGTGCTCGCGCAGCACGGGCGGCAGCATGACGCGCCCCGCGCCGTCGAGCTCCGTCTCGGTCGCGCCCGTCGTGAAGAACCTGCGAACCCTCCGTGCTTCGGGATCGAAGTCGTTCCTCTCGACGAGGCCCCGGAGGAACTCTCCGTAGGCCTGCGCCGGATACACGTAGAGGCAGTCCTCGAGACCCTTCGCGACGACTATGGGCCCCGAGAGCTGGTTCCTGAACTTCGCGGGCAGCGAGACGCGCCCCTTCGCATCCAGTGTGTGCTGGAAATCGCCGAGGAACATCCCGCCTCCCCTCACAAGCTCGTTCGATCGCCCTTCTCGGCCCGTCGCATGCCACTGTATGACACTTCATCCCACTTTGCAACACCAAATGGCACTTCTCTCCCACCCGGTCGGCGTTCCGCCCCACTGCCCTGAATCGCCGTGAACCGCGAGCCCGCCGTCTACGTCAGATGGAGTGCGAGCAGGTATCCGGCACGTTGACAGCGAATGAGGGCCGAAGGTGCACCGAGGCAGGCGTGTTGCCGTGCCTCGCGGGCAGCCGGTAGAATCGACGTGGCACAAGGCGCAATGGAGGTGAGACCTCAGATGACACCGAACGTCCCCGCAGCGCTCGTGAACACGCTCGTCGTGGCCTTCTTCGTGATCGTCGCGCTGGGAGCGGCTCTCGGCGCGTACGCGGCCGTGTCCCTCAAGAAGCTGGAGAAGCGGAGCGAGCGGTAGCTCCCTTCGCTGCATGAACCGGTACCGGACGCCCTCTCGCATATCGTCGGGAGGGCGTCCGTGCGAAGGACGCCGGATCGAGAAGGAGGAGCCATGCGCACCCAACGCGTCGTCGCCGCCACGGTCCTCGCCACGGTCCTGCTGGTGACCGCCGGCTGCGGCCTGTCCCCCTCCCGCCCGGCGGGCAAGGGCGTCGCGACCACGATCGCCCCCGCCCCGCAAACAGCGACCGTGCCCGAAGCGGCCCTTTCGTCGAGCGACGCGGCCAAGTATGGGGCCTCGCCCGCACGTGCGTCCGACAGGATGGTGATCCGGAACGCGAACGTGAGGCTCGAGGTGCCGAAGGCGATCGACGCGGTTGCGAAGCTCCGCGCGCTCACGGCCCGCTTCGGCGGGGTGGTCTCGAGCCTTCAGCTCGCCAGCGACACCGGGGAGCAGATCGTGCCTCAACCCGCACCCGACGCGCCGGACCGGACCGTGAGCTCCGGCCTCCCTTACGGCGCGTCCGTGACCGTCCTCGTCCCCGTCGCGAAGCTCGACGCGTTCCGCGACGAGGCCGAGAAGCTCGGGAAGGTGCTCTCGGAGCGGTCCGCCGACGAAGACGTCACGCAGCAGCACGTCGACCTGAAGGCGCGGCTCGACAACGCGAAGGCGGAGGAGGCGCGGCTGCGAACGTTCTTCGACCGGGCGCAGGGGGTGAACGACTTGCTGGCGATCGAGCGTGAGCTCGCGCGCGTCCGCGGCGACATCGAGTCGATGACGGCGCAGCTCGCGTCGCTCGAGCGGCAGGCCGCGATGGCCACCCTGACGATCGAGCTCGTCGAGCCGAAGCCGATCGTCAGGCCTTCGAGCGGGATCGACTGGGGCTTCGACGACACGCTGACCGCAGGGATCCAGGGACTCGCGGGATTCGTGAAGGTGGCGATCGTCGTGCTGATCTCAACGTCGCCGCTGTGGATCGCGGGCATCGCAGCGTTCTTCCTCGTCCGGTGGCGCCTCCGCGTTCGGCGCGCGCGGGCGGAAGCGGCCGCGGGAAGCGCGGGGACGTCGGCGGGCGGGGCATAGCCTAGGCCGCCTTCTCCTTCTCGTACGGCTTGCCGACCGCGGCCGGCGCTATCGCGCGCCCCATGAACCCGGCGAGCACGATGACGGTCAGGACGTACGGCACCATGTAGAAGAACTGCGGCGGGATCCGGACGACGTCGCGGAAGACCTGCAGCTTGATCTGCAGCGCGTCGGCGAACCCGAAGAGCAGGCTCGCCAGGTAGCTACCGCCCGGCGTCCACCGCCCGAAGATGTTGGCGGCCAGCGCGATGAACCCCCGGCCGTTCGTCATGTTCTCCGTGAACGTCCCGACCTGCTCGAGCGTGAGGTTCGCGCCCGCGAGCCCGGCGAGC
>JAJZPX010000198.1 GCA_021811025.1 Actinomycetes bacterium | reverse complement strand
GATGAGCACGTTGATCGCGAGCACGATGGCGACCGCGCCGACCGCGAGCCCCACCGCGATCAGGCCGAGCGTCTGCGTGAGCGCCCGCCTGTCCGTGTCGGCTTGTGCGGAGATGTCCCATATCGAGTACAGCAGCCCGATCGGCTTGCCGGCGGAATCCAGCACGGGGATGACCGAGTGGGCCCGGCTATGCCCGTCCGTGCTCCAGCCCACGCCCCAGAAGTCGCCTTCGCCCTTCACGCTGCCGTGGCACGTCTTGGAGCACGCGCCGTTCTCGATTCCCACGACCTTGCCTGCGTCCGACACGCCGTCGGGCGAGGCCTTGATCTGCATCTTCTCGGCGAGATTCTCGTCTGTCGACGCCGCGAGCACGTACGTGTCCCCCTCGCTCCAGTTGTCCGGGAGCTGCCGGGACGAGCGAGCAGCGGCGTAGTCCTTCGCGTCCCCCGCGCTCTTCTGCAGCAGAAGCCCGTAGTCGGCGCCGGTGATCTGCTTCATCCGCTCGGTCAGCGGCACCGCGTCCTTCGCGTACTCGCCGAAGCTCGCCGCTTTCCCGCTGTGCGAGGTGATGTCCTCCCAGGCGCCCTTCGCCAGACTGACGCTCTCCTTCGCGGTCACCTGCAGGCCGCTCGAGAACGACTGGTGGAGGTAGAGGCTGGTGGTCAGCGCGCCGATCAGGTTGACGACCACCACCAGCGCCAAGAACTTGGTCCGTATCGACAGGTTCCTCATCACGCTCTCCCGCCCCTCTTCACGTCGTTGACCCTTCGGCCCCTTCCCGTGGCAGCCGTCCCGTCCCCGCTCAGTACACCCGCGTCGCTGCCACGGCCGATACCGAGCCCGCATGGCTCGCGTCACCATCGAACACCGCACGGAAGTAGAGCTTCCCTCGGGCTGGCGGACTGAAGGAGCATGAGTAGGCGCTCCGGTTGCTCAGCCTCCTGACCGAGAGGTTCCGCCAGGAGTACCGGCCGTAGCGACACTGGATCGTCACCGCTCTGCCGCCGTGCGACGGGCTGACCGCGCCGCTCACGGTCACGTAGCTGCCTCTCCTGCGAGCCGGCGAGACCCTGATCGACGTGCTCGTCCCGAACGTGATCTCGGCGACGGCGGACACGAGCTCCGCGCCCGGGAGCGGCGTCCAGCGCGCGCGGTACTCGGTGGTGCCGTTCGGACCCACGGCGCAGCTGAAGTCGCCGCTCGCCATCGTCACGACCGTGCCGACCGCCGTCCACGTCGTCGCGCCGCCGGGCTTCGCCTCGATCGTAACGGACTCTCCTGCGCGAACCGAGCCGTCCCCGAAGGCGAGCTTGCCGTACACGAAGGCCAGCCCCGAGCGGGCGTCGAAAGACGTCGTCGTGAACGCCAGGCTCGCGCCGACGGCGTCCGCGAAGTAGGCGGCCTTCTCGAGGCCCGCCTTCGCGTACGGGAAGTTGTGGACGCCCCGGCTGGAGTCCGACCCCACGAACATCAGGTTCGTCCCCGCCGAGTCGATCAGCAGCCTGCCGCGCGCGCTCGACGCGTCGGCGCGCGACCGCGCAGCCGACAGCGCCGCCGAGGCTCCGGCTGACGCGGCGTCTATCGCGGACGTCCATCCATCGATCTCGTCCTGCAGCTCGCCGCGATCCAGGCTCGCGTGGCACGGCGTGCACGAGTCGCCCTTCTCGCGGACGTTCCACGCCTCGGCGTCTCCGGGCAGGAGCGGCGTGAACCGGTGGCTCACGCGCGACTCCCGCGTCTCAGGCATGTGGCAATCGACGCAATCCGCGTTCCCCATGAAACGCTCGGCGGGCTTCGGCACGCCGATAAGGCCGTAGCCGGCGATCATCTCCGCCTGGGAATGATGCGGCGAAGTCCCCGGAGTCGCCTCGGCGCCCTCCGCGATCTCCGCGTTGTGACACGACTGGCACAGCTCGCCCTCCGGCAAGCGCAGCCCGAGCGCGTCCCCCGTCGTGGCGTGTACCGTGTGGCACACGGCGCACTCGACGTTCAGCGTGTCGCTGGCCACGGTCGACGGGAAGATCGAGATGTCGTTCGGCTCGTCCTTGCCGTAGCCGATCCGCTTGAGGAAGCCCTCGCCGGAGTGGCACCCGAGGCACGAGTCCCGCGCGTGGGACGAGAAGAGCGAGCCGTCCGGGTAGTGCAGAGAGCGGGCGTGGCCGGAGAGCATCCACTCGTTGTAGTACGAGTGGTGCATCGACTTGTTGTGGCCGTCGGGGTAGAACTTCGCGTCCGTGGCCGGGATCGACGGGGCCGGCGAGGCCGGCGACCTGCGAACGTACTGAGCTCCAAGGACGTCGAAGAAGTCCTCGAGCTTCCTGTCCGTAGTGAACCCGTTCGGGCTGCTGAAGGTCCCGCCCGAGTAGTTCCTCTCCTTCGCCGTGCCGCTCACGTGGCACTGCCCGCACGCCTGGCTCTTCAGGACCTGCTTCGTGCGCACGACCTCCACGCCGGTCTTGTGGTGGCTCGATCGCGTGCTCCCCGTGCCGTGGCAGCTCTCGCACTGGATGCCGAGGCCCGCGTATGAGGTCTCGGTCGAGTGCCCTACGACCGCCCCGTTCGCGAGCGTGTACGTCTTGTCCGTGGGTCGCGTCACCCCCAGGTTGTGGCAGCCGCCGCACGTCTGGAAGTAGGCGCGAGCGCCCGCCGGCCCGACCGCCTCCCAGGCGTTCTCGGCCGTGAGGAAGGTCTGGTTGTTGAACAGCCACCAATCGTCCGGGGGACCGGCGACGGGAGCGACGGTGAAGCCCGTCGAGAGCGTGTGCGATCCGTCGTTGCGCACGACGGACACATACTCCTTCGACTGGCCGGGCGCCCCGAGCTGGAGCCAGACGTCGGCCGGCCCGATGGCGAAGCCGCCGCCGATGGCGGGCGACGGCCACAGCGTGGACGATCGCGCCGGCACGAGCGCCGACGTCGCGGCCTGCACATCGGCGACGAACCGCCCGTGGGGGGTGCCCGGGTACGTGGCCACCTGCCACAGCCCCCCGACGTCGCCGTGGCACGAGAGGCACACCTCCTGCCCTGCGAACACCTGCCCGTAGGGATTCGCCGCGGCGACCGCTTCCGGCGGCAATGCCGTCAGCACCAGCGCGACGGCCAGCACCGTCCACACTCGAATCATGCGACTCATCGCCAATCAGCCCCCCTTGCCTTCCTGATAGGTTTCGGCCGGCCCGATTGCGCGCTTGAGCATCTTTCGGCCTCCCCTACGGCCAGTAAGAGCCCGACGGAACGTCGGACGGCATCGGGTGCGTCGTCGCATCGTGCCTGCCGTGGCAACCCCCCGTCACGCACGACGATGCGGGAGGGTCGCTCGCCGACGTGAAGTCTTCCAGGAGCACGCCGAGCAGCCCGTCGTGTCCCGCCTCGATGTACGGGTACTCGTCCGGCGGCACGCCGTCGCTCGTCGGCACGGTGCGGACGAGGAGCCGCTGATGCCGCCACGCGTGGGGGACGCGCACGTGGCAGTCGATGCACTTCTCGCCCCAGCGGACGGGATGGTAGTCGGGGAAGTCCGCGTGCTCCGCGTGCTGCGCGTGCACGTAGTCCCCGCCCGGCGCGTCGGTCCCCGGCACCGAGCCCGCCTCGATGTTGTGGCACTTGAAGCAGATGACGCGGTCCGTCCCGGACGCCTCGAACTGCGAGCTGGTCCCGCGCGAGGGCCCGGCGTACTCCGTCTGACTGTACTCGGGGTCGATCGACACCGGCACCGCGTTGCCGTGCGGTCCGCGCATCCCGCTCGGCACCACATGGCAGTCCTGGCACGTGATCGTGATGCCTCGTATGGCAGGGGTGGAGTCGGCGCCGGGGAACGCGCTGGAGCGCAACCACGTCGTCGGGCCCGAGTTCGGCGGCAGAGCCCACGTGTACGTGCGCGCTCCGACGGTGTACGACGTCACCGGGAAGCTCTTCGGCCCGGAAGCTCCGACCAGGTCGAAGGGCAGGACGTTGTGGCCTCCTCCGGTGGGAGCGTCGAGCGCCGCGCGCCACTCGGCTGCGGGATCGGTCGAGACGAAACCGGGCGGTGGCGGGAACTGCGCCGAGACACGCCGGTGCGGGCTCGCGGCGGCCATCGGGCCGCTGTCGCCCGACTCGCTCGCGTGACAGGCGACGCACCGCCTGTCCCGCTCCGCGACGGCCTTCGTCACGGCCGGCAGAGACGAATAGGCGCCGCTGCCGGGATCATCCGGGTCGTAGTGACAGACGCGGCAGTCGCTCGCGCCGCCGCCCGCGATCGTGGACCCGGCCGTGCTCGTGCCGTGCTCCGTGCGCAGGTCGGGCGAGTGGCACCCGAAGCAGCCGACGTTGGCGCCTGCCCCGTACGCGACGCCGTCCACGGTGCCTGTCACGTCCGCCCTATGGTCGACGAAGTGCTCGGCCGCGGTGTAGCCGGGATGACAGCCGATCTCCAGCTCGGGCCCTCCGCAGCCGACGATGGCCGGCGTGACGTCCGGCGTGTGGCAGCCCTCGATCCCGCAGCCCGCCGAGCGGTGCAGACGGCGCAGGTCCAGAGTGGGATGGCAGCCGGATCGCACGCAGGAGCCGGGTGCGACGTTGCCGGCGGGATCGAGCTCGAAGCCCTGATGCGCCGCCTTCGCGGTCTCGTGCCCGTCACCTCCCGCGCAGCCGGTGTGACAGCTCG
>JAJZPX010000197.1 GCA_021811025.1 Actinomycetes bacterium | reverse complement strand
ATCACCGACGAGATCGCGCGGCAGATGGCCGCGCACAAGATCCCGCGCATCAGCGTGTCGGTGGACTTCCCGACCGCCGCCGAGCACGACGACTTCCGCAAGCAGCCCGGCGCGTTCGACAAGACCATCGAGGGCATCCGGATCGCCAAGCGCCACGGCATCGGCGTGCAGATCAACACGACGGTCACGACGCGCAACGTGCACACGCTCGAGGACATGCACGCGCTGGCCGAGTCGCTCGGCGTGGACGCGTTCCACATCTTCATGCTGGTCCCGACGGGCCGCGGCGAGGAGCTGCTGGCCGAGGAGCTGCCGCCCGAGGAGTACGAGAAGGCGCTCGAGTGGGCGTACGAGCGGCAGAAGACGTCGCCGCTGCACTTCAAGCCGACGGACGCGCCGCACTACTACCGCATCATCCGCCAGAAGGCGAAGGCCGAGGGCAAGACCGTCACGCGCGAGGAGTACGGGCTCGACGCGATGACGCGCGGGTGCCTCGGCGGGATCACGTTCTGCTTCATCAGCCACGTCGGCGACATCCAGCCGTGCGGCTACTTCGACATGCAGCTCGGCAACGTCAAGGAGCGGAAGTTCTCCGACATCTGGACGGACAGCAAGGTCTTCAACGAGCTGCGGGACTACTCGCTGCTGAAGGGCAAGTGCGGCATCTGTGAGTACAAGGCCGTTTGCGGCGGCTGCAGGGCGCGGGCGCTCTCGGTGACCGGCGACTACCTCGCCGAGGAGCCGTACTGCGTGTACGAGCCCAAGGCGCGCCCGCGGCGCGCGTCGTAGCGCGGGCGCCGTTCCTCCCCGAGCGGTGGGAGGTATACTTGCACGCCGGGCGGGGAGGCCCCGGCGAGGGGCGATCGCACCGAGGAGGCGGCATGGAGCTCACCGGCCTGCAGAAGCAGGTGTTGACGCGGATCCAGGCGCGGTTCCCGATCGAGCGGCACCCGTACGAGGTGCTCGCCGAGGCGTTCGGGGTGAGCGAGACGGACGTGCTCGCGGCGGTCGAGGAGCTGCGCGCCGGGGGCGTCATACGGCGGATCGGAGCGATCTTCGACAGCCACCGCCTCGGGTACCGCTCGACGCTCTGCGCCGCCGCCGCTCCCCCGAGCAGGGTCGACGACGTGGCAGCCGTCGTCTCCTCGTATCCGAACGTGACGCACAACTACCTGCGCGAGGACCGCTACAACGTCTGGTTCACCCTCATCGCGCGCTCACGGGAGAGGATCGAGGCCATACTCGAGGAGATCTCGGCCGAGACGGGCGTGACCGACATCCTCGACCTGCCCGCGATCCGTCTCTTCAAGATAAGGGTGGACTTCGACCTCACCGGCGGTCCCACGGCGCGGACAGCGCCGCCGCCGGTCGTCAAGCCGGCGGAGACGAGTGCCGTGGAGCTCACCTCGGACGAACGCGAGCTCGCGGTGCTGCTGCAGGGGGACGTCGCGGGCAGCGCGACGCCGTTCGCCGCGATCGCGGCCAGTCTGAGGCGGCGGGGAGTCGACGCGGACGAGGCGTGGGCGCTCGAGCGGACGCGCGAATGGGTCGACACGGGCGTCATCCGCCGGTTCGGCGCGGCGATACGCCACCACGAGACGGGCTTCACCTCAAACGCGATGGGGGTGTGGGTCTGCCCCGAGGAGCGGATCGAGGAGGTCGGGACGACGATGGCGTCCTTCCCCGAGGTCAGCCACTGTTACCAGCGGCCCATCGCTCCGACCTGGCCGGGCAACCTCTACACGATGATCCACGGACGCAGCCGGGAGGACGTCGAGACGACGGCGAGCCGCATCCGTGACGCCGTCGGCCTCGAGATGCCGCGGCTGCTGTACTCGCTGAAGGAGTTCAAGAAGACGTCGATGACGTACTTCGCCGAGGGGGAGGAGTAGGGTGGCCGAGGTGGGTGAGCGCGCCGCGACGACGGCCGAAGCCTCCTTGTGGGGCGACGTGTCCGTCCTCGTCATGGGAGCGATCGCGTTCGCGTTCACTGCCGGTCTCACGACGCTCCGGCAACCGTTCGTGGCCGCGCTGGTCGCTGGTGCGGCGCTGGGCCTGTGCCTGTCCGGGGGCGTAGTTCGGCGCGCGCTCCTCGCGGCCGCGTCCTCGACGGTGGCAGCGCTCGCGTCGGTGTGGCTGTACGACCCGGGACGGTGGAAGTGGCTCGCGGCGCGCCAGCCGGATTTCATGCTGCTGAATCGGCCGCCGAACTTCATCGAGGGCTTTCTGGTCGATCCGCGGGCGCTGGGTAGCCGCCGGCGCGTTCGGGCTCGCCGCTGCGCTGTTCCGCGAGACTGCCGCGCTCTGGCTGCTCGTGCTCCTCGCGGTCGCCCTCGTCCTCGCGTTCCGGACGCACAAGCGGCGCTGGATCGTCCGCTCCGCCGTCTTCGCGGTCCTGTCGGCCGCGTTCGGCGCCGCGTTCGCCATGCACGTCAGCCTGGCCTCGAGCATCGTGTCGCCTCACGCATCGCCGTCGGCCGCGGTGCTATCGCTCTTGACCGGCTGGAATCTCCAGTCTCTTGCCGCTCGCTTCGCCGCGCCCGGCTCGTACCTGGCGTTCCCGTACGGCTTCGGCCTGCTCCCGCCGTTCCTGATGCTGTTCCTGCAGCTCCCAGGCTTCTGGCACTCGTTGAGGCCGAGCCCCGCGCGGTTCGCCGTGCTGGGGTACGCCGTCTCGTGGCTGCTGTTCACGCTCGTCATAGGCACGATGAGCACGTACTGGGGGCAGGAGTTCCTTCCGCTGGCCGTCGTCGGCTCGGGCCTCTCGCTCGCTTGCGCCGACGGCATTCTCGCCGACGTCTCGGCTGCCTTGAGGCGCATGCGCGAGGCGCGCGGGCGCGTGGCCCGAAGGCGAGCCACGGTCGAGGACGCGGCCTGACCCTCTCGGCCTGACGCGTCTCCGCGGCTTCGGGTACGCTATCCATGACCGTCCCGCGCCTTTCGCGCGTCGTCCGAGGAGCCCTCGCATGCAGCACACCGAGTCCGAGCGCCTGTTCGCCGAAGCCGAGCTCACCTGTCCCGGCGGCGTGAACTCGCCCGTCCGCGCGTTCAAGGCGGTCGGCGCGCCGCCGGTCTTCTACGATCGGGCGAAGGGCAGCCACGTGTGGGACGTCGACGGGAACGAGTACGTTGACTTCGTGGCGAGCTGGGGGCCGATGATCCTCGGGCATGCCCCGGACGTCGTGCTGGACGCCGTGCGAGAGCAGCTGCCCAAGGGCACGAGCTACGGGGCGCCCACGCCGATCGAGGTGAGGATGGCCGAGACGCTGCGCGACGTCGTGCCGTCGATCGAGTCCGTGCGGATGGTGAGCTCCGGGACCGAGGCGACCATGTCCGCGATCCGCCTGGCGCGGGGGTACACCGGGCGCGAGAAGTTCATCAAGTTCGAGGGCAACTATCACGGCCATTCGGACGCCCTGCTGGTGGCCGCCGGGTCCGGCCTCGTCACGCTCGGCATCCCTTCGACGCCGGGCGTCACGAAGGGCGCGGCCGCGGACACCATCGTGCTCCCGTACAACGATCTCGGCCCCGTCGCCGACGCGCTGGATCGCGAGGGCGAGGAGGTCGCGGCGATCATCGTCGAGCCGGTGGCGGGCAACATGGGCGTCGTCCCGCCGAAGCCGGGCTTCCTCGAGGGACTGCGGAAGCTCGCCACCGAGTTCGGCGTCGTGCTGGTCTTCGACGAGGTCATCACCGGTTTTCGCGTGTCGCTCGGCGGAGCGCAGGAGCTCTACGGCGTCACGCCGGACCTCACCACGCTCGGCAAGATCATCGGCGCGGGCTTCCCTGTCGGGGCGTTCGGCGGGAAGCGCGAGATCATGGAGCGCCTGGCGCCGTGCGGTCCCGTGTACCAGGCCGGCACGCTGTCGGGCAACCCGATCGCGATGGTGGCCGGCCTCGCGCTCATCGAGCAGCTCAAGCAGCCGGGCGCCTATCGCGAGCTGGAGCGCCGCGGCCAGCGGCTCGCCAGCGGCCTGTGCAAGGCCGCGGAAGCGGCCGGCGTGCCGACGTTCTGCACGCGCGTCGGCTCGATGATGACGATGTTCTTCACCGACGCCGAGGTCGTCGACTGGAAGACGGCGTCCACGAGCGACACCGAGCGCTACGCGGCGTACTTCCGCTCGATGCTCGGCTCCGGCTTCCTGCTCGCGCCGAGCCAGTTCGAGGCGACGTTCGTGGGCCTGGCGCACGGCGAGGACGACATCGACGCCGCGGTCGAGGCGGCGGAGCGCGCGCTGAAGGCGCTGTAGGGCCGGGTGCCCGAGCAGGGGCCGGGCGGGGGAACGTCCGGCGTGCGTCGGGTAGAATCGACGTGCGCCCGCTCCCGGCTCCTCGTCGCGGGCCCTCTCGAGGACTCGAACGGAGGCTGTCGGTGAAGGCGATCATCCCTGCGGCGGGACTCGGCACCCGCTTCCTGCCGGTGACGAAGGCGCAGCCGAAGGAGATGCTGCCCGTCGTCGACAAGCCGGTCATCCAGTACGTCGTCGAGGAGGCCGTGGCCGCCGGCGTGGACGACATCCTGATCGTCACCGGCCGGGGCAAGCGGGCGATCGAAGACCATTTCGACCGCAGCATCGAGCTCGAGGAGATGCTGCGCCGGGCGGGCAAGGACGTCGAGCTGCGGCAGGTCTGCGACGTCTCGCAG
>JAJZPX010000196.1 GCA_021811025.1 Actinomycetes bacterium | reverse complement strand
CATCATGTCGCCTCCTCGGCCGTCTCGACGGACGAGGCTCGCGAGAGAAGCTTCCGCTGGGCGACCGTGAGCGCCCAGCGCCAGTGAAGGCCGAGGTGCAGCCCGAGCACCGGCAGGAACAGCTTCGCGGACACCGAGTGCAGCATCGACCAGACGGGACCGAACGGAACCGGGACGCCGAGGAGCGCGAGCACCGCCCGCGAGACCATGAAGCCGCTCAGCATCACCGCGGCGAACCCGACGAACAGCGCGACGTCGACGACGAAGTTCAGCCGCGAGACCGTCAGGAGCCGCCGAAAGAAGCGCCGCCCCACCTTCACAGTCCAGTCCCAGTCGAGCGCGACGTGCACGACGATCGCCAGCGCGACGCCGATGCTCAGCCATTCGTGCACGGGGATGCCCGTGAGGTACGGGTCGGTCGCCACGACGTACGCCACGAGGACCGCCGCGTCGAGGAGGAACTTCGTTCTGGTGCCCATCTTCGCGATCTCCTGCCGCGGATGCTGCCTGCCGGATACCCCTTGGGGGATAGGGGCATGGTAGACGACGGATGTGTAGACCGTGTGGAGACCCGAACGCGGCGAATCAGGGTTCTTGCGGCCTCAGCGAGCGCAGGGCGGCGACCAGCAACTCGAGCGCCCCGGCGACCTGAGGATCGCGCAGCAGCGCGAGCGCCTCACCGACACCGAGGCGCTCCTTGCGAGACACCAGTCGCGGATAGGCCTCGCTGACGGCCCGCGGCATCTGCATCGCCGAGTCGAAGAACGGCTGGTACGAGACCTGGCTGACGAGACCGAGCAGCATCATCGCGTTCGACACGAGGCCCATGAAGTCCGGGCGCAGCGCCGCGTTGAAGTTCGAGTCGAAGTCGGCAAGCACCGCGTTCACGCCGGCGAGCACGCCGCTGTCCGCCAGGAGCTCGACCGTCTCGATCGCCTGCTCGAACGCGACAGGGTTGCGCGCGATCCGCGCCGTCAGGCGCTCGAGCGCCTCGCGCTCCTCCGGGCCCATCTCTGCGCCCGCGCTCCCCTTCCCCGCCCGTTCGCCCATCTCGGCCACCCGCTCGTCCTTCCTCGCCCGTCACGATCCGAAGACGTTCGCGAACCAGTACTTCTCGAAGGCGACCTTCAGCGCGCGGAAGACGCGCATGCCGCCGAGCATGCGGCAGTCCGGGTCCGTCGCGCGACCCGCCAGCTTGTCGGTGAAGTCGCACCACACCCCGACGCCCATGTAGCCCGCGTCCATCACGCACACGCCGACCATGTTGTAGAGCTCACCCATGTACGCTCCGCGGACGTCGTCGAGGATGCGCGAGACGACGTGCTCCGCCTGCAGGTGCGCGAACACGCCGGCCATCCCCAGCCCGATCGTCGGCGCCACCACGTCTCCGATGCCGTAGGCGTTCGGGTAGCGCGGAGAGGCCATCGAGGGCAGGACGACGTCCATGTAGCCGCTGTCGGCTGCGAGCGGAGAGCTCCGCACCGGCTCGGGCGGCTCGTGCGGCGGCACGAGCATGGCGAAGTCGTAGGGCAGCTCCCTGCCGTCGGCCGAGCGCAGGACCTTGGCTTCGCGATCGTTGCCTGCGAGGTGGAAGTCCGGCTCGAACGCTATTCCGTACTGCTCGAGGAAGCCGCCGAACCCCGCTACCATCAGCGGCCCGAACGACTGCATCGGGCGAGCGGCGGGATACGCGACGGTCAAGCTCGTCTTGTCCAGCACCCCCCGCTGCTCGGCGAGATATCGCAGCATGAACGCCACCTCGAACGGCGCGGGCGGGCAGCGGTGCGTCTCCATCGGCGAGACCACCACGCGTCCGCCCTCGAAGCCCGCGACGCGCTTGCGGGCGTCCATCGCGAAGTCGAGCTCCCACGGCGCCTCGAGCCCGTGGGAGACCGGGTCGTCGCGCACGACGGCGCCGAGGGCGACGATGAGGTAGTCGTACTCGAAGGATCCGCCCGAGTCGGTGTCCACCCGTCTCGCGTCCGGGTCGATGGCGGTGACCGCCGCCTGCACGACGCGCGTCCCATACCTCGGCGTCAGCAGCGACAACGGGCGGCGCGCCTCGTCGGGCTCGCGAAGCCCCGTCATCACCCAGAGGTAGTCCGGCCGGTAATCGTGCCACGGGCTCCGGTCGATCAGCACGACCTCGACCTCGCCGGGCAACGACCAGCGGGACAGCCTTCGCGCGGCGGCCGCGCCGCCGCTCCCGCCTCCGAGGATCACCACGCGCTTCACGTCGGTTCTCCGATTCGCCGCTGCGACGCTGGCAGGTGTACCCTCGGCGCAGGCAGGCGAAACGGCGTCCGCCACGCCGAGTCGCCTATCATTCACTCCGAGAGAGAGGAGGAGGACGGCGATGCCTCCCATAGGATGGGACCCGGAGCTCGAGACGGGCGACCCGCTCGTCGACCGGCAGCACCGGAACATCCACTCGCTCTTCAATCGCCTTGAGTCGGCGGAGGACCGGCCCGAGGAGATCATGCGCGTCCTCGAGTCCCTCCTCGACCACGTCGCGATGCACTTCGATACCGAAGAGGACCTCATGCGGCGCGAGCTCTATCCCGCCAAGCTGCTCGAGGAGCACGTCCGCCTGCACCGCGAGCTCACGGGCGCCGCTCGGCAGAAGGTGCTGGAGTTCAGGTCCGGGCAGCTGACGCACACGCGCCCGCTCGTCGAGTTCCTCAGGGAGTGGATAGTCGAACACGTGCACCAGCAGGACCGCGTGCTGATCGACTACGTCAGGGTGCGCGGCGGCGTCGCCAGCGTGCCCGAACCCTGGGCCTCCTCGCCCCCGCTCGCCGTGTGAGCGCAGGTCCCCGGGACGCTACCGCCTTCGTCCGAGAGCGAGGATGGCCACGTCGTCCTCCAGGTGATCGCCGGCGAAGGTGAGCACGTCTGCCCGCACGTGGTCCGCCACGACCTGCGGCAGCGCGCCGCGCACGCGCCCGAGGCTCTCGGCGATCCGCCCCTCGCCGAAGAACCCTCCGCCGCTCCTTGCCTCGGTCAGCCCGTCGGTGTAGCCGAACAGCAGCTCGCCGGGCTCGAGGACCGACGCCGCTTCGGAGTACGCCTCGCCTTCGAGCACGCCGAGCACCGCGCCTTCGGCCGCGATTTCGCCGCATTGCGAGCCGCAGAGCAGCGGCCGAGGGTGCCCGGCGTTGACGACTCGCAGACGGCCGCCGAGCTCGTACACTCCGAACAGCGCGCTGATGAACGCGCCGGGCTCGAGCTCGGCGACGAGCACGGCGTTCACGCTCTCGACGGCCTCCGCGAGACTGCCGCAGGTCCGCACGAATCCGCGGAACAGGCTCCGCAGCAGCGCGCCGTCCTTGGCGGCGCTCACGCCGTGGCCGGACACGTCTCCGACTACGAAGGCGGCCTTCGCGGGCGTCAGCGAGAAGACGTCCAGCACGTCCCCGCCGACGAGGGCCTGCTCGGTCGCCGACTGGTACGCGAACCCGACGTCGAGATCGGCCACGCGGGCAGGGATGCGCGGCATCAGCCCCTCCTGGACGATCCGCCCCACCTCGGCCTGCCCGAGCAGGGAGTCGCGAAACGCCTGGAAGTACGAGGTGGCGAGGGCCCCGAGAGCGACGTGCATGAACTCGTCCATCCACACGAAGCGCTCGCGCGTCAGATGCTCGTCGTCTTCGATCAGGTACGGCATGTAGGCCTCTTCGAGGAAGTGGATGCTCATGAGGAGCGCCTCATACGGGAACTCGCGAGAGGCGAGCTCGGCGCCTCGGTCGTACAGCTCGCCGATGAACGCGTCCGGCGATCCTTCGGAGAGGAGCTGCAGCATGCGCCCGAAGAGGGACCCGAACAGCGCTCGCACGTCCTGAGGGGTGAGGCGGGGCGGGCGGTACGCCGCCAGCTGCGTCGCCACCCATCTCTCGACGATCGCGTCTTGGTGGGGTCGCAGAATCTCGGCTATCTCCCTCAGGGTCTTCTTGCTCGAATCCGTGAAATGCACGACCCGGTATCCGCCGAATCCGTCCTGCATGTGCGCATCCCTCTTTCGCATCGAGCAGCCTGCTCGCGCTCACCCGCACGAGCCGCTCGATCTCACGCATCAGGCGGCGGACGTCGAAGTACGCTGCGCCCTGCCCAGCTGGTTGAAGAACCTCGTGGTGACCGGCAGCGGGCTGCCCATCTCGCGCCCATCCTTCCCTGACTCCCGCCGATTATCCGGCCGCCAGGACCGCGAGGCAATCCGCGCGCCAAGAGGAGCCGCCGCCCTTCGAGCGCGCCGTGCATCGGACGCTGGAACGGGGGCGCTCGACCGGCATCGGGTATCAAGCGCCCGGAGCGAAGCACTATACGCCGTACCAGTCTCGGCGAAGCTTGGGGGTGTGTCTGCGGTGGCGCTCCGCAACCGCGTCATCCTGATAGTCGTCGCAGCCATGGCCGCGGCGGGAGCGCTCCTCTTCGCGGTTCTGCAGATCGCAGCCGTGCGCTCGGCGACGGAGGTGGAGCGATCTACGGCGCTCAAGAACCTCGATCGCGCCGAGGGCGCGATGGGAGTGTCGGAGGGCGATCTCGCCAGGACGGCGGTCGACCGCGGCCGCTGGGACGCGACCTACGCCTTCATGAAGGGGACCAACCCCGCATACCGCAGGCGGGAGCTCGACGAGTTCTACGAGATCGGAA
>JAJZPX010000195.1 GCA_021811025.1 Actinomycetes bacterium | reverse complement strand
ATCGGCCAGGCCGAGCTCAGGAACGGCGGCACGGCGCGACTTGGTCCGTACTCGGTCCGCCTCGAGGGCGTGACGCCCTGGGTCGAGCTCGTCTTCGTCAGGCACCTCGGCGTTCCCGGCGTCTTCGCGGGGTTCCTCGTCATCCTGATCGGGTCGGCGCTGCTGTACCTCACGCCCGCGAGAGAGGCATGGTTGCTGCAGGAGGGGGAGACGTGGCGATGCGTCTGGCGCGCTCCCCGGTTCGCGGGACTGTACGAGGACGAGCGACGCGGGATAGTGTCGTCCGCAAAGCCTCGGGAGGCCTCGTGACGTATAGCCTGACAGCAGATGCGACCGTCCACTGGGTCGCGGTCGTTCTCTACGTGCTCGCCAGCGTGCTCGTCGCGTGGGGCGTGATCATCGGCGGCCGGCGGGTCGAGCGGATCGGGTACGGGGTGGTGGGGGCAGGCATCGTCGCGCATTCGGGAACGCTGCTCTACCGCTGGATCGGCACCGGGCACGGCCCGTACATCTCGCGGTACGAGGTGCTGTCGGCGAACGCGCTCGTCCTGGTCGTCACGTTCCTCGTGCTCGCGGCGTTCTTTTCGGCGATCCGCCCCGCGAGCATCATCGTCTTCCCGGCGACGTTCCTCATGATCGCGCTAGGGATGTTCTTCGACCCGTCGGTGCGCAAGCTGCCGCCGTCGCTGCGCAGCATCTGGCTCGTCCTGCACGTTTCGTTCTACAAGATCTCCGTTGCCACCGCGCTCATCGCGCTCGCGCTGTCCGTTCTGTACTTCCTCAAGGGGCGTTCGAAGGCGAGGTGGATCGAGCGGCTTCCCGATCGCGAAACGATGGACGCCTACGCGTACCGCTTCGCCGGCTTCGCATTCACGTTCTGGGCCATCGGCATGCTTGCCGGCTCGATCTGGGCGTACTACTCCTGGGGCAGCTTCTGGAACTGGGATCCGATCGAGACGTGGTCGCTGGCGACGTGGATCGCGTTCGGCGTCTACCTGCACCTGCGGCGCTTCTTCGGATGGAAGGGCGAGCGGGCGGCGTACCTCTACCTGGTGGTTTTCGGGATGGCGCTCGTGACGGCGTTCTTCGTGTCGGTTCTCGAGGTCTCGCTGCACGGGACGTACTTCACGTGATCCGGCGGGCCCTCGTAGTCGCCGCGATCGCGGCGTCGCTCGCTTTCGGCGCAGCCGGTTGCGCGCTGAAGGCCGCGTCGCCCCACGCCGGAGGGGAGGAGACGAAGGTCCGCGACACCGTCGTGTTGTACGATCAGTTGCTGGCGCAGGGATTCGAGCGCGAGAACATGTCGCCGCTCGGGCAGGTCGCCACGACGGACCAGGCATACAAGGAGTACTACCAGATGGCGGCCATCGGCGAGATGAAGCGGCGCCTGCTGCCGGCCCTCGTGAGCTTCGAGATGGGGCCCGTCTCGCTCGAAGGCACGGGCACGGCCTCGGTGAGCACCACCGAGACCTGGGACTACGTGCAGGTGTCGACCGCCAAGGAATCCAGTGGGACCGTGGCGGCGAGGGAGACGGGGGTCGTCTACCGACTGACCTACACACTGGTCAAGAAGGGCGAGCGGTGGTTCGTCTCGTCGATAAGGGACGCCGGGGGACGAGCGAGATGAGCCGCGCCCACTCGGCCGATGCCGCTCCCCGCCGCGCGGGACGCCCCGCGCTGCCGCCTCTCGCCGCGCTGGCCGCGCTGGCGGTCGTCGCGGTCGCCGGCGCGCTGGGGTGGTTCCTGCTCGCGCCGAAGCTTCCGGCGCCAGCCGCGGCCGTCCAGCGCGTTCTCGAGCTTCGGCGCTCGCGATCCTCGGACGCGTCCGCGTACGCGGCGTTCTTCGCCGACCCCGAGATCGCGCGCGCGCTCGCCTCGGACGCCGCGACCGGTTCCGGCTCGCCGATCCCGGGCTGGAGCGTGCCCTACGTGAGCCGCTCGGCGAGCAGCTCCGCCGACGTCGTCGTGCTGTGGCACCCGTCGGCGTCGCGCAAGGGGTGGCCGAAGGCGAACGTCTTCACGCTGCAGCGTTCGGGAGCGAGCTGGCGCATCACGGACGCCACCGAGATCGCGACGGGAACCCCGCCCCCTCCGGCCCCCGCGAAGCGGTAGGCGCCTACTCGATCCCCGCTGGGACTGCTGCGGTCGGAGACTCCTCGGGCACGGCGTCCACCGTGACGCGCTCGACGTCGTTGCCGTGCGCGCGCAGCACCTCGATGCGCACCGTGCACCCGATGCACTTCTCGAGCTTCTTGTGCAGCGCGTCGGCGTTCTCGATCTTCTCGCCGTCCATGTCCACGATGACGTCGCCCGCGCGGATCCCGGCTCGCTCGGCCGGGCCCTTGGGCTCGATCGCCACGATCAGCACGCCCGAGGTCTCGCGGTTCTTCAGCCGCTTCACCAGCTCCTGCACGAACGACACGTTCTGGCCGCCGATGCCGAGGAACCCGCGGCGGATGCGGCCCTCGCGGATGAGCACGTCGGCGACGTAGGTGAGCGTGGAGCTCGGTATCGCGAAGCAGATGCCCTGCGCGGGAGCGACGATCGCGGTGTTCATCCCGACGACCTCCCCCTCCACCGTGACGAGCGGGCCGCCCGAGCTGCCGGGGTTGAGCGCGGCGTCCGTCTGGATCATCTCGTCGATCAGGTGCCCGGTCTCGGCCCGCAGCGAGCGGCCGAGCGCGCTGACGACGCCTGCGGTGACCGTCGTCTGCAGCCCGAGCGGGTTGCCGACGGCCACGACCAGCTGCCCCGGCCGAAGCGCGCGGGAGTCGCCGAACCGGGCGGCGGGCAGGTCCCGGGCGTCGATCTTGATGACGGCGCAGTCGGTGTCCGGGTCGATCCCGACCGTCTTGGCGTCGAACCGCCTCCCGTCGGTCAGCGTCACGCCGATCGCGGAGGCGCCGCCCACGACGTGGCTGTTCGTCAGCACGTGCCCCTCGGCCGAATACACGATGCCGGACGCGGCCCCCATCATCTCCGGCGCCGGGAACCAGGAGGCGATCCCGCCCATCTGCGGCGTCACCTTCACGTCGATGTTCACGACGGAGTCGCGCACCGCCTCCGCCGCGCCCGCCACCCCCTGCGAGTAGGCGTCCAGCGCCGCCGTGCCGCCGCGGGCCTGCTCGGGCGCCAAGGTCGCGGCCGAGCCTTCGTGCTGCAGCAATCCGTCCATCTTTTCGCTCCTCGCTCGCCGGGTCCGGTCTGCCTCCAGACATCTACCCACCAGCGAGCGGTCGCGCCGCCCCTTCGGCCGATATTCGGGCACCGTGTGCTACACTTTCCGCTCGGGCGACCTCCCCCACACCCGAAAGGAATTCCCCCGTGGCCGGAATCGTGCTGGTCGGCGCCCAGTGGGGCGACGAGGGCAAGGGCAAGATCACCGACCTTATCGCGTACGACATGGACTACGTCGTGCGCTTCCAGGGCGGCAACAACGCGGGGCACACGATCGTCCACGGCGGGCGCGTGCTCAAGCTGCACCTCATCCCGAGCGGCATCATGTACCCGCACATCACGCCGGTCATCGGCAACGGCGTCGTGATCGACCCGAAGGTGCTGCTGGAGGAGATGGACGCGCTCGAGGCCGACGGGCTCTCCACGCACCGCCTGCTCATCAGCTGCAACGCGCACCTCATCATGCCGTACCACCGCGACCTCGACGGCGCCTCCGAGCGGCGCCTCGGCAAGCTCGAGATCGGCACGACGCGGCGGGGTATCGGCCCGGCGTACATGGACAAGGCGTCGCGGATGGGCCTGCGCGTGCAGGACCTCGAGGATCCGGACATCTTCCGCGAGAAGCTCGGCGCGGCGCTCGCCGAGAAGAACGACATCCTGACGAAGGTCTACGGCCTCACGCCGTACACCGTCGAGGAGATCGCCGAGGAATACCTGGCTTATGCAGACCGCATAAAGCCGCACATCGCGGACACGTCGCTCGCGATCAACCGCGCGCTCGAGGCGGACAGCTGGGTGCTGTTCGAGGGCGCGCAGGGCACGCTTCTCGACCTCGACCACGGGACGTACCCGTTCGTGACGTCGTCTTCGCCGACCGCGGGCGGCGCGTGCACCGGCACCGGCGTAGGGCCGAGGCGCATCGACCGCGTACTGGGCGTCGCGAAGGCCTACATCACGCGCGTCGGGTCGGGGCCGTTCCCGACGGAGCTCGAGAACTGCCCGGGCAGCATCGGCGAGCTGCTCACGAAGGTCGGCGGCGAGTACGGCACCACCACCGGCCGCCAGCGCCGGTGCGGATGGTACGACGCGGTCATCGTCCGCTACGCAGCACGCGTGAACGGCCTGACCGACCTCGTCGTCACGAAGCTCGACGTGCTCTCCGAGCTCGACACGATCAAGGTGTGCGTCGCGTACGAGTACGAGGGCCACCGCTACAACGACCTGCCGTGCCACCAGACGGCCTTCCACCACGCGAAGCCGATCTACGAGGAGCTCCCGGGGTGGCGCGAGGACATCTCGGGCTGCCGCACGTTCGAGGAGCTGCCGAAGGCCGCGCGCGACTACATCGCGTTCATCGAGGAGCTCGCCGAGGTGCCGGTGTCGATCATCGCCGTGGGACCGTCGCGCGAGCAGACCATCCTGCGGAGGTGGGAGGTCCGGCCGTAGGGCGCATGCGCGTCTTGCGGATCGGAA
>JAJZPX010000194.1 GCA_021811025.1 Actinomycetes bacterium | reverse complement strand
GTCGCGAGCGACTTCACGAGCAGTCCGTACCCCGTCGGGACCTCGAGGCCGTTGCGGCGCAGGAGCGCGAGGAAGCCGAGCCCGAAGTGCCTGAAGTCCCGCGTGCCGCCCGGCGCCGTCCGCGCGTCGAGCAGCTCGCCCAGCTCGCGCTCCACCACCGGGACCTTATCGGGCGGGACGCGAACGCCGAGGCGCTCGCTGTACCGCAGCGCGCGGCCGGCGTCGCGGTACACGAGCGCGGCGAGCACCTGCGCCACGTCGCGCATCTCCTCGGCCGAGAGGTGGCCGACGATCCCGAAGTCGAGGTACGCGATGGTGTTGCGCGGCGTGACGAAGAGGTTCGCGGGGTGAAGGTCCGCGTGGAAGCGGCCGTGCACCATCACCTGCCGCATGAACGCCGTCGCCCCGTAGATCGCGAGCGCCTTCGCATCGACGCCCGCGCGCGTCGCCTCGTCGAGCTCGGTGAGCCGCCAGCCCGATATGCGCTCCATCGTGACCACGGTGCGCGCCGTCCTGCCCCACACGATGCGCGGCACCTCGACCTTCGGGTCCTCCCGGAAGTCGAACGCGAAGCGATCGGCCGTGTGGGCCTCGACGCGCAGGTCGAGCTCGCGCCGCACGCTCGCCTCGAACTCGTCGAGAAGGCGGCCGAGGTCCGCGCGGCGCGCGAAGCCGAGGCGCTGCAGGCGCGCGACGAGCGCCCTGGCCTCGCCGAGGTCGCCGAGGATCGCGCCGGCCGCGCCGGGCCGCACGACCTTCACCACCACGTCGGAGCCGGCCGGCAGCAGCTCGCCCCACACCGGCCGCACGTCGTGCGCGAGCGTCGCGGCGTGTACCTGCGCGATCGACGCCGACGCGAGGGGCGTGTCGTCGAACGTCGCGAACAGCTCCTCGGGCGTTCGGCCGAACGCGCGTTCGATCACGGCGCGAATCGCCGGCGCCGGCAGCGGCGGCAACGAGTCCTGCATGCGCTGCATCTCGGCGACGAGCTCGCGCGAGAACTCGTCTGGGCGGACGGACACGAGCTGCCCGAGCTTGATGAACGCGGGCCCGAGCGCCTGGAACGCGAGCGTCCACTCGCGCGCGAACGCTGTGCGCCGCGCGGCCGCGGGCGCCAGGCCGAGGCGCGCGTGCCACAGCCCCGCGAGCCAGTGCCGCGCGATGACGACGGCGATGCGGCGCGAGCGGGCGGACATCGGGCGTCAGCCGCGCCCGGCGGAAGCGCCCATCTTCGCGAGGGCGGTCTCGAGCATCCCGGCGAGCTCGTCGATGCGCCCGCGCAGCGACGCGACCTCGAACCGCAGCTCCTCGAGCGCCGCCCGCTGCGTCCCGGCGTCCTCGCGTCTCACCGCGCCCGACGCGAGCTCGGCCTTCAGGCGCTCCTTCTCTTCCGCGACCATCGCCGCGAGCCCGTCGACGAACGCCTCCGGACCGCCGGCCATCCCCTCGGGAGCCGCCTCCTCGCCGCGCCGCACCGCGGCCTTCAGCCCCTCGTCCGCGCTCTCGTGGATCAGCATCCACAGCGCGAGGAACCGCATGATGTCGTCGGTAGGCATGGCGCTCCTTTCGCTCCCGGCTCTCACTTCGCGATGCGACCGGCCGTCACCTTCAGCCTAGCGCGCCCGCAGCAGCCGCAGCCCGTTGAGGATGACGAGCAGCGCGACGCCGGTGTCCGCGAAGACCGCCATCCACAGCGTCGCGAGGCCGAAGACCGCCAGCACGAGCACCGCGAGCTTCACGAGCACGGCGAAGGCGACGTTCTCGGTGATGTTGTTGACGGCGCGCCTGCCCAGGCCGAAGAACCCGGGGAGAGCGCGGAGGTCGTCGGCCATCAGCGCGACGTCGGCGGTCTCCAGGGCGGCGTCGCTGCCCGCTGCCCCCATCGCCACGCCCACGTCCGCCACGGCGAGCGCAGGGGCATCGTTCACGCCGTCCCCGACCATCGCGACCAGCCCGTACGCGTCCTTCAGCCGCCGAACGGCGTCGACCTTGTGCTCCGGCAGCAGCCGCGCGCGCACCTCGTCCACGCCCGTCCTCTGGGCGACGGACTGCGCGGTGCGCTCGTTGTCGCCCGTGAGCATCACGACGTGCTCGATCCCTCCGCGGCGCAGGCCTTCGACCACCTCGCGAGCGTCGTCGCGCACGCGGTCCGCCACGCTGACGAGCCCCACCGCCTCGCTCTCGCGCGTCAACACGAGCACCGTCTCGCCGCGCTCCTCCATCGCCGCGATGCGCGCCTCCGCGCCGTCGCGCAGCGCGCCGGTCTCGCTCGCGAACGCCGCGCTGCCCACGGCGTACGTGACGCCCGAGATGCGCGCCGTCACGCCCTTGCCCGCCACGTCGCGGTACTCGGAAAGCGACGCGAGGGACGCCGCCGAGCACGAGTCCTCGGCCGCGCGAGCGAGAGCGCCCGCGAGCGGGTGCGTCGACCCCGCCTCGAGCATCGCGGCGACGCACACGATCTCCTCGGCCGGCATCGAGTCGAGCGCGACCACCTCCGCCACCTCGGGCCGGCCCACGGTCAGCGTGCCCGTCTTGTCGAACGCGACGGCGCGCACCCTCGGCGCGGCCTCGAGGAACGCGCCGCCCTTCACGAGCACGCCGTCGCGCGTCGCGCGCGTGATGGCCGAGACGATCGCGACCGGGGTGGAGATCACGAGCGCGCACGGGCAGCTGATCACGAGCAGCACCAGCGCGCGGTAGAACCACGCCGTGAACGGGCCCAGCCCGAGGACCGGCGGGAAGACCGCGATCGCCACCGCGAGGCCGACGACCGCGGGCGTGTAGTAGCGCGTGAACCGGTCGACGAGCCGTTGCAGCGGCGCGCGCTGCGCCTGCGCCTCCTCCACCAGGTAGATCACCCGCGCGAGCGTCGAGTCCGAGGCGAGCGACTCGACGCGCACCTCCAGCAGCCCGGGGCCGTTCAGCGACCCGGCGTACACCCGGTCGCCGACGTCCTTCGCTACCGGCACCGACTCGCCCGTGATCGGCGACTCGTCCGCCGCCGAGGTGCCGCGCACGACGTCGCCGTCGAGCGCGATCCGCTCGCCCGGCTTCACCAGGAGCAGGTCGCCGACGATGACCTCCTCGGGCGGGATCTCGATCTCCCGCCCCTCACGGCGCACGCGCGCGCGCGGCGGTGTCAGCTGCATGAGCTCGCGGATCGAGCGCCGCGTGCGCGCGAGCGAGCGCGCCTCCAGCAGCCCTCCGAGCGCGAACAGGAAGACGACCGTCGCGCCCTCGCTCCACTGTCCGATCGCCGCGGCGCCGATCACCGCGATCGTCATGAGCACGTTCATGTCGAGCGAGCGTGCCCTCGCCGAGGACCACGCGCGCCTCGCCGTGATCCACCCGCCGGCCAGGATCGCGAGCGCGAACGCCGCGACCGCCGGCAGGTGCGGGGCGGCCGTCAGGCGCTCGAGCGCGAAGCCGGCGACGAGCAGCGCGCCGCAGACCGCCGTCGAGGCCTCGTGGCGGTACGCGCTCCACCACTCCCGGCCGGCCCGCGCGCCCGGCACCTCGGCGGACACCACCTCGGCCGAATACCCCGCGGAGCGAATCGCCTTCGCGACGTCCTCCACGGCGATCGCGCGCGGGTCATAGCCCACCCGCACGCGCGCCGCGCCGAAGTCGAGCTGCGCGGTCTCGACGCCACGCACGTCGGCGACGATGTCGCGCAGCCCCGCCGCGCAGTCGGGGCAGTCGAGCCCGCGCACGCGGAACTCCGCGATCGCCCGCCCCGCCTCCTCGCCGAGCGGCTTCGAGCCGTACCCCATCTGCCCAAGGAGGTCGACTATCGCGCCGCGCGGGTCCTTCGCCGGGTCGTACTCGACGACGAGCACGCCCGAGGCGAAGTTCAGGTCGGCCGAGATCACGCCCTCGAGGTAGCCCACCGACTTGTCGACGCTCTTCGCGCAGTCCGGGCAGTCCAGCCCCGTCACCCGGTACGCCACGTGGCCGACGATCCCCGCGACCTCCAGCCCGAGGCCCCGCACGGTCGTCTCGAGGTCGGAATCCGACAGCACGTCGGTGTCGTGCACGACGGTGAGCGTCCCGGCGCCGGGGTCGATGTCGGTGAACGAGACGCCGCCGAGCCCGTCCACCGACTCCCGCAACCTCCGGACGCACTCGACGCAGTAGACCGGCGACGGGATGAGGACGGGGAGCTTGAGGGTGTGGTCGTGCGCCGCCATGTGTGACTACTTCCCCGATGCGGACCCGCGCATCTCGGCCGCATGGTCGAGCCCTTGCGCGAGCAGCGTGGAGACGTGCGCGTCCGCCAGCCTGTAGACCGCGCGCTTGCCGTCCCTCGAGAACGTCGCGAGGCCGCGGTCGCGCAGCAGGCGCAGCTGGTGCGAGACGGCCGAGGAGCTGACGCCGGTGACCGCCGCGAGATCGCACACGCACAGCTCGCCGGCGGCGAGCAGCGCCTGCAGGATGCGCAGGCGGGTCGGGTCGGCGAGAGCGTCGAAGATCGCCGCTACGGCGCGCGAGGTGGCGTCGTCCGGCAACGACGCCGCCACGCGGTCGACGGCGGCCTGATCGACGACGAAGACGTCACACTCGGCCGGTTCATGTGAATGTGTGCTCACACGTTCACACTACTTGGCGCCGAATCGCCCGTCAACCCCGCCCCGCGCGGGTCTCTAAG
>JAJZPX010000193.1 GCA_021811025.1 Actinomycetes bacterium | reverse complement strand
GGGGAACGGCGTGTCGGTCGAGAGGACGTCGCGCACGCCGAGCCGCATCGCCTGGCGCAGCGTCTCGGACGAGATGTCCGCGGTCACCACGATGACCTCGCGCCCGCTCTCGAACGGAGCGACCCGCGCCGCGAGCTCGAACGCGTTCTGGACGGGCAGCATCGGGCCGAGCACGACGACCCACACGTCCGCCGTCTCGATCTCCTCGGCGTCGGCGCTCCCGATCGTGACCTCCGCCGAGGCGTCCCGCTCCCTCACGAGGTCATCGAGGCTCGCGGCCATCACCTCGTCCACGCCTATCAGCAGGATCCGCATGCGAAGCCCCCTACCTGAACATGTCGCCCCGGTTCATCCCCGTCGATTCCGTCGCGCCCTGCTCGTTCGGCGGCAGCAGGGCGAGCCACACGCGGCCGACCTCCTGCGCGAGGATCACCCGCTGCATGTCCTCGGGCGAGAGCGCGACGGTCACGGTGCTGGGAGCCTTCGTCCCCCCGCCCGACTGCGCCCCGACCCCGCCGCCGCCCTGACCGTCCTTTCCCTGCGACGATCCCGCGCCGGTCGAGCTGCCGCACGCCAGCACTTTCGCGGCCGGCACCAGCACGCGGCTCTCCCAGCTGTTCTCGTCGTTCGCGTTGGTCTTCATGCTGGCCACCACGACCACCGAGTCGCCGGGCTTCACGAGCCCCGCCACACCGTGCACCTCGTCCGAGCCCATCGAAACCGCCACCATGCCCTTGGGGACCGCGAACGAGAGGCCGGCGGTCGCGGCGACCTGGAAGCGGCTGGTCGTCAGCTGCTCGCCCTTGCCGACAGGCGTCATCAGCACCTGGCCGTCGACGGGGCGCAGCGAGGTCAGGGCGTCCGCCGCGACGTACTCGCGAGGTATCTCCGCCCGCTCGGTCTTGGCCGCGAGGTCGGCGGCGGACGTGCCCTTCGGGATGTCCTCCTTCGCCACCACGACCTCGACCTTCGCGGTCCCGGCCGCCGCCCGCCTGCGCACGCCCTCCAGGTACCTTCCGGCGAGCAGGGCGGCCGCGACGCCGAGCAGCACGGCCGCGACGACGATGATCGCTTTCGATCTCACGGGTGTCTCCCCTCATCCGCGCGCATCAGTACGACACTCCCTCGGACACGAGCCGCACGGTGCGCAGTGCGTTCTGCGGAGGGTCCGGGACATCGCCGGGTATCCCGGGCGCGACGAACGACACGAACCGGCCGACGACCCTGCCGCTATTCCCGGGCGGCATGTCTTCCACGAAGAACGCCGCGAAGCCGTTGACGATCACCCTCGTCCTGCCCGTCGGTCGCTCCATCCAGTCCATGATCGGGACGTACACCAGACGCGGCGTGTTCGGCCTGCCGGCGGCGACCCACGAGTCGTACGTGTACGTGTCGCCCCCGATCCGGTCCGACAGCCCCTGTCTGGTCGGACCCACCATGTTGCCGGGCAGCGTGTAGACGACCTGGCCCACCCTCACGACGCTGGTCGAGCCCTGCGCGACGAGCTCTCGGTAGCCCGCGGCCCCGCCTCCCTCCAGGTCGACGGCGAAGAAGTTGCCGTACTGCGCGCCGTCGGAGGCCTGCTTGAGCACGTAGCTCTGGCCCTCCATGAAGCCGTCGGGGCCCAGCACGCCGACGGTCACGAACGTCGAGCCCGAGGGTCCGGGGAAGTACGAGGGCTTGATGCGCACGTCCGTGAAGACGTACGACGGCTGGGCGACGACGAGCACGGCCGCCCGGTTGATCGCGTACTTGCCCGACGCGCCCTCACCGACGGACACGCCAAGGAAGCTCGACCGGACGTCGCCGGACAGCGACGGCGCCGACCCGGTGAAGGTGTACGCCGTGCCGCCACTCTCGCTCATCACCTGCGAAGGTGCCCCGAGGCTCCTCCCGTCGAGGTCCACCTTCGGGACGCCCCTCGCTCGGGCGTTGGCGTGGACGGTCACCGCGAACGGGGCCCCCGAGGTCACTACGTAGCTCGACAGGTCGACGGACGTGACAGGGGTGTCCGTGGGCTGGGCGACGACCACCGACGCGTCGTCCAGCACCTGCGGCACCCCGTACTTGTTCTCAATCCTCACGGAGGCGAGCGCGCCCGTCACCGTCCGCGTGCCCTTCTTCGTGTCCGTGACTACGTTCGGCGAGACGCCCGGGCTCCATCCGCCGGACCACGTCGATCCGGAGCCCTCCAGCGAGGTCCAGTTGTTCGACCCCTTCAACGAGACCGAGACGTCGCCGGGCTCGACGACGGCGAGGAACCACGGGGTGATCCCCCGCATGCCGACGACGTATCCGATCTTCGCCCGCGAGGTGGCGCGGACGTAGCTCCCGCCGGCCAGCCCCTTTCCGAAGAAGCGGCTGAACGGCTTCGACGTAGTCACCTGCACGTAGTTGCCGCCGACGGAGACGCCGTCGACCGCCAGGCCGTCGGCCGGCGCCACCGCATTGCGCGCGGCGTAGTCGCGCGCGACCGCCTCTGCTTCCGCGGCGTCGCCCGACCGCCCGAGCTGCTGCGCGCCGGCGAGCGCTCCGGCGTCCGCCGCGGTCTGCAGCTGCCGCCGCACGTTGAACGCGTAGCCGAGGTCGATGGCGATCGCGGCGAGCAGCACGAACACCACGAGCAGGACGGCCACGATTATCGCAACCGCCCCGCCGTCGTCTCTGAGAGCCGTCCGCATTCTCGCGGCCATCGCCTCACTCCACCATCTGCGTCGCCGACGCGCGTATCTCCTTCACCCCGCTCGCGCGCAGGATGTCCTCCATCAAGGGCGCTATGACAGCCACGTCGTAGTAGACCGTGACCGTCACCGGATCGCCCGGGCGCGACGCGTAGTCCTCGGGCGATATCTCCACCCTCTTCGGGACGAGCGGCGCCGCCGCCGCGTCGACGCGCGAGTCGACGGTGGACGCGTCCTCCCCCAGGGCCGCCCAGCGTGCTCCCTCCTGCGCCGAACGCACGATCTGCTGCCAGTCGAAGAGGATCAGCCCGAACTGCAGCATCCCGAGGAGGAAGAGCGTCAGCAGCATCGAGACGAGCGCGAACTCGATCGCGGCAGCTCCGCGATCGCCCCCCGTCACCCGCAGCCGGCCACTCACGTTCCGCCCCTCCGATCCCGCAGCCCCCACGAATGCGCGCGAGCGACGCCGCGCCGCCCGCGCGCAAACGCGCGCGCTAGGCGCCCGACAGCGCGTCCGCCACCCTCTGGAAGACGGCCTGTATGTACGGCGCGAGGAGCGTCGCCCCGGCCAGCACGACCAGCGCGATGACGGCCACCAGGATCGCGTACTCCACACCTGAGGCCCCGGCAGCGTCGGCGAGACGCTCCCTCGCTTCCCGCAACCTGGCGGTCGCGTCCAGATACAGCCTGGTCAACACGTCGCACCTCCCTCCTCGCGGCTCCCGCATGGGGGCCGCGAAGCCGGCTTCAACCCGATGGCCAAGGCGTTGTACCCGACACCGGAAAGCGCTACAGGGATGGGCGGCGGAAAGGAGGAGGCCCCGCCCCCATCGGGGACGAGGCCTCCAGGCAGTCGCTTTGAGGCGCCGGCTATTCGGTCGCCGGGCGGAGCGCGGTCCCCGGCTCGGTGCGCGGCTTGCGCTCGCGCTTCGGCTTCTCCTCGCCCGATCCGGGCTCTGGGCCTCCGGACTCCTGCTGCTCCTTCTCCTTCGCCAGGTACTCCTCCCAGCGGTTGTCGAGAAGGGCGGCAAGCTCCTCCTTGTCGACGGTCTCGCGCTCGATCAGCACCTTCGCCATCAGATCGAGCTGGTCGCGGCGCTCCTCTAGTATCGTGTGCGAGTGCGCGTACGCGTCGTCGATCAGCCGCCGGACCTCCTTGTCGATCTCGAAGGCGATCTCCTGGCTGTAATCCGCGTTGGCCGAGAAGTCACGGCCGAGGAACACCTCGTGGTTCGCCTCGCCGAACGTCTGGGGGCCCAGCTTCTCGGACATGCCGTAGCGCGTGACCATCTGCTTCGCCATCTTCGTGGCCCGCTCGATGTCGTTGCTGGCGCCGGTGGTGATGTCGCCCGTGGCGATCTCCTCCGCCACGCGTCCGCCGAGGAACATCGCGAGGTTGTCAACCATCTCGCCGCGCGTCACGAGGAACTTGTCCTCGGTCGGCAGCGCCAGCGTGTAGCCGAGCGCCTGGCCGCGAGGGATGATCGATATCTTGTGGATCGGGTCCGTGTTCGGCAGCACGTGACCGACGAGCGCGTGGCCCGACTCGTGGTAGGCGATCACCCGCTTCTCCTGGTCCGAGATGAGGCGCGTCTTGCGCTCCGGGCCCGCGATAACGCGGTCGATCGACTCCTCGAGCTCCTCCATCGAGATCTCCTTCTCGCCGTGGCGAGCGGAGAGCAGCGCGGCCTCGTTGACGAGGTTCGCCAGGTCCGCGCCGGTGAAGCCGGGCGTGCGCCGGGCGAGGACCTCCAGGTCGACATCGGGAGCGAGGGGCTTCCCGCGCGCGTGGATCTTCAGGATGCCGGTGCGGCCCTTGAGGTCCGGGCGGTCCACGACGATCTGCCGGTCGAAGCGGCCCGGCCGCAGCAGCGCCGGATCGAGGATGTCCGGCCGGTTGGTGGCCGCGATCATGATGACGTTGTCTTTCATCTCGAAGCCGTCCATCTCCACGAGCAGCTGGTTCTGGGTCTGC
>JAJZPX010000192.1 GCA_021811025.1 Actinomycetes bacterium | reverse complement strand
GGTCTTCACAGGGACGCTCTCGCACTTCAGCTACTGGACGGGAGCGGTCATCCAACCGCACGGCACCACCCCGTCGAAGGCTGCGAGCTACTGCTCGGGCATCTGCCACGACCTCGTCGACGCGCCAAGCAGCCCGACCGTCATCCCGAACCGCAGCAAGGTGGTGTGCTACAACTGCCACGGCAACACCTCCGCGCTGCTGCCTCCCGCGGGAACGACGGGCCCGAACATCCAGGCTGAATTCCTGGACGAGCCGGACCGGAGCTTCACCGCCACCTCGTCGCGGCATCCGGTCGCCGAGGGGAAGCTCTACTGCACTGCGTGCCACAACCCGCATGCCGACCCGTCGGCGTCGTACAAGGTGCTGCGGACGTACGACGCGGTCACCGGCAAGGCGATCCAGAGCACGACGAGCACGTCGCACGTCGGCAGCGAGTACTGCTGGGCGTGCCACGGCACGAAGGCCAGCGCCAGGATCGAGCAGGTCGACCCCGGCTACTGGGCGCGGAGCGGCGGCGACAAGAAGACCGGGTTCGCGGGAGGCCCTCACGACCGCGTGACGGCACCCACCCCGTCCGGCATCCGGTGCCTCGCGTGCCACGCGGATCACGGCGCCTCCAACGACGCGCTCATCGCCACCTCGGTCGCGGGGCAGGCGGTGAGCGGGAACGACCGCACCCTCTGCCTCGCATGCCACACGGCAAGCCTCGGCGCGTACGGCGGCTCGGCGGACTACCTCGCGAACAGGCACTCGACGACCACTGCCTCGACCAAAGCGCTCGGCACGTACCCTGGGACGGGCGCGAACGCCGGCGACTGCCGGAACTGCCATGAGGGCCCGCACGGCATGAGCGGCCTGCCCAGCCTCCTGAGGAGCGACGGGGCGGCCTTGTGCCCGGCCTGCCACGACGCCGCCGGTCTGAGCTACCCGTCGGGGTACGGCTACCGGGGACCCGGCGTGATGGCCGCCTCGGGCCACGGTGCGGTCGGGACGGAATCGGTGCGGTCGGCGGTGCTGAACGCGGACGGCGAGGGGTTCGCGGCGTGGGAGTCGACGACGGTGCCGACGCCCGCCTCGCCCGGCACGCCTGTCCCGCCGGCGCGCCTGGCCGGGCTCCGCGCGATCGACGGCATCCTGACCGTCACGAAGCTCGCCTCGTCGACGGGCGAGTGCGACTACCAGATGTACCGCTTCAAGCCGAGCGCGCCCGCCTCGGAGATCACGAGGCTGACCGCGAAGTGGCGCGGGTTCGGCGAGGAGCTGGCGGGGTATCCGGTGTCGCTGTGCCTGTGGGACCGGACGCTGAACGGGGGCGCCGGCGGCTGGTGGCAGTGCGCCTCCCAGCAGGCGGGCTCCATGACCACCCTCGCGACGTCGACCGCCGAGGCTTCCGCGTGCGTCGACGCCTCGGGCTACGTGTACATGCTCGCGAAGGCGGTCAACGTCCGGGATGCGGACATCGTGAGCGGCCCGGCGATCGTCGGCGCGCTGGCGACGTCGATGCGGGTGGCGTGGCAGACGCTGGGACTGACGGACGCGTGGGTCGACGTCGGGCTAACCGCGAGCTACGGCTCGGCGTTCGGCTCCTCGGCCAGGACGACGAGCCACAACGTCCTCGCAACGCTTCCCGGGGCCAACCTCTACCACTACCGCATCCGCGGCACCTCGCAGGATGGCGACAGCTACGTATCGGAGGACCGCGTCATCGGAGTGCCGTCGCCGGTATGCGTCGCGGTGCCGGACTACGCCAACGGCGGCCCGCAGGACGTCACGTTCGGCTGGTCGGACCCCGCGCCCTCGAGGGACCCGTTCACGTACCGCTTCAGGATATGGAACGGCGCGGGCTGGAGCTACGAGACGTTCTTGGGAAGCACGTCCACGACGATGTCGCTGCCCAGCGAGGTCTACTCGTGGCAGGTGGAGGCGATCGACCGGGACGGCTACTCGTTCGGCTGGTCGAACGTCGACAGCTTCGGCATCTACGAGCCTTCCGGCTCGTGCCCGTTCCTGTTCACGGACGACGGGACCGGCTACAGGTTCGAGGCGGACGTGATGATGCCGGGCAAGCTCGCGAACAAGGTGTCGACGGGCTACCAGAAGCCGAACCCGCAGGACTCGTACAAGGTGCGCACCCCACCGGCTTCGATCGACGGGTCGTGGCGCTTCAAGCTGGTGGAGGAGCGCTACGAGGTCGACTACGTCGACCGGCTGCAGCTCTTCGCTGCCGACGCGCCCGCCGGATACGAGGTGTTCTCCGAGAAGCCCGGCGTAGGCGGCGCGCTCAAGGAGGTCCGCGACCAGCTCCACACGGTGAGCGATCCGCGCGTGCCGCTGTCCGCTACGCACGTGAACGACGGGGCGGACGTGCTTGCGAAGCTCGCTTCCGACGACGGTGACTGCGTCGTGCTGAACGACGATCGCAACGACTTCACGTACCAGACGATCGAGCTGGACCTCGGCAGCGCGGCGACGACGGCGACGCAGGTGAAGCTGCTGATCGACGGCGTCTCGGCAGTCCCGCAGACTCCAGCGGGGATGGCGTGCTCAGCGAGGTACGGACCGAGGACGAAGATCGAGGTGCAGCAAGCCGACGGCACGTGGTTCACCGTGCCTTCGGCCGAGCTGTTCATGCCCGTGCCGCCCGAGTTCGCGCGCACGTACGTCCTCGACGTCACGAAGGCGCTCGCGCACGGGGGGCCGCGGATGCGGCTGACGTTCCTCTACAAGACGTACCTCGACACGATCAAGGTGGACACCTCGCCCGACCAGCCCGTGAGCCTGACCGAGGCTCCCCTCGTTAAAGCGGAGCTGTCGCACCACGGGATCGACGGGCGCTCGTCGGCGGACATCGACCTCTACGAGTACGTGTACGGGCCGACGAACGGGATGACGGCGTTCTTCCCCGGCTCGTACACGAAGCACGGCGACGTCCGGCCGCTGCTCTCGGCCGTGGACGACGAGTTCGTGATAGCCGGAGGCGGGGACGAGCTCGACCTCGCCTTCCAGGCGCTGCCCGCGCCGCCGCCGGGGGTATCGCGCAGCCTCATCCTCGGCACGTACGGCTTTTACAAGGACGCCAAGGTCGACGTCACGCACGCCGTCGACCCGCTACCGTTCTCCGCCATGAGCAACTTCCCGTACCCGGCCGGGGAGCGCTATCCCGCCGACGCCGAGCACCAGGCGTACCTCGCCGAGTGGAACACGCGGGTCGACGGCGTGGGGACGGCGGCCGTCGCGCCGCTCGCGGCGCGCGTGCTCGATACGCTGCGAGAGTCTTTCGACGGCGTGCGGGCGCTCTTCGCGCGGGTCCTCGGCACGGGCGCGGGGACGAGGGTCGCCTCGGCGAACGCGCACCGATCGCTCAACACCGACTACGCGGCGCTGGAGCTGGAGCTGTCGCCCGGCGGCCTGTCCGGCCAGTGCCCGATCTGCCACGCGGTTCACGGCGGCACCGATTGGGACGGCAAGAAGCTGCCGGCGCTGCGCGCCGCTGCCGACGGCAGGACCTGCACCGCGAACGGGAGCGGCGGCTGCCACAGCGCGCCCGCGACGGGGGCGGCGGGCCTGAACGTCTACGCGAAGGTCACCGAGAACGCCGACCCGACGTCGCATCACGACGTTCTGCCGTCGCAGCACGCCGCCTCGGGGGCGCGTCTCGCTTGCGGCGACTGCCACAACCCTCATTCGGACGATGCGTCGAGCAGGTGGTCCGACGTCGACGTGAAGTCGACGAAGGGCGAGGCGGCGTTCGCGAAGTACGTCGACCCGTCCGGGCGCATGTACATGATGCTGGCGGCGCGGCACGACGGCGTCCCGCCTGCGATCTCCGGGTTCACGGTAGACGTGCAGACCGCAGGGCCGCTCTCGCCGGTGATCCGCTGGACGACGAACGAGGCGGCGACCACGTGGGTGGACTACGGCCTCACGACCTCATACGAGCTGGGCGCGATAGGCGGCGGCGCGCTGACGGCTTCGCACGTCGCGACGATCACCAGCCTCAGCTACGGGTCCGGCTACTACTTCAGGGCGAGGACCGCCGACGCGCTCGGCAACGAGACGGTGGGCGAGCAGCAGTACTACGAGCCGATGGTACCGCCCGAGGCGCCGATCCTGAGCGCGATCGCGACGGTCACCATCGACGGCGCGTCAAGCGGGCCCGGCAGCGCGACGATGACCTGGACGCCCGTGGCCTCTACCGACGGCGGGCCCGTGGAGTACCGCGCCGAGATCCCCGGCGTCGCCGACTCGGGCTGGATGTCCGGGACCGCGTGGTCATCTCCCGCTGCGTTGTGGGGCGGGACGTACCAGGCGACGGTGTCCGCGCGCGACGCCCTCCACCCGCTCGCCGTCTCGCCGTACTCGAACGTGGCGACGTTCTTCGTGAACGACGTCAACCCGCCCATGCAATCGTGCCCGGACCTGTTCACGTGGGACGGGAGCGGCTTCTCGTTCGTCACCGACGTCATGAACAACGCCCCAATCGGGCTGCCGGTCCCCGGTGGCGGGCTGCTGTACCCGAACCCGTACGAGGAGACGCGAATCGACCCCGCGCTGCTAAGGCCCAAGGACGGGCGGTACGAGCTCCGGCTGAGGGACAACAACGACGAGATCGACTTCGTGGACCGCGTGTCGCTCAAGGTGGTCGACCACCCGAAGGGGA
>JAJZPX010000191.1 GCA_021811025.1 Actinomycetes bacterium | reverse complement strand
CACGTCGGGTCGATGGTGCCGTACTTGGGAAGGCCTCCCCTGAGCGTGAGCAGCGAGGAGAACGGAGCGACGGCCTTCGGGTTCTTCAGCGCGACAGGGATGTCCTCGTACTCGTGCTCGTCGATCTCCTTCTGCGTGATGATGATGTCGTCGCCGAAATGTTCGAAGAGGGTCTTCTTGAGCTCCTTGACGTCGTCGACGGGGATCCAGCCGGTGATGACGAACGCGTACTCCGTCTGACCGAACTTCGGGATCGCCTTGATCTCGTCGATCTTGTCCGTGAGCACGTCGCGGATCGTCGCGAGCCTCAGGAACCACTGCTCCGACATCTTCTCGATCTCTTTGCGCACGGCCGCCAGCTTCTCGGGCAGCGCCTTGCGCCGCTCCTTGATGACCTCGTACGCCATGTCGAACGGCATGTCCTGGAAGTCGGAGGGGAGCCTTATCTGGTTCACGTTCTCCATCGCCAGGAACTTGTGCACGGGCTCGGCGTAGCTGCGGCTGAAGACGACGATGGCGGCGGTCGTGTCCTCGTCGACGTCGGTCGAGACGATCTCGCACTGCTTGTGCGTGATCTTGTCGAGCTCGGCCTTGAGCTGGTCCAGCGCCGACTTGTAGCGACGCTCGAACAGCAGTGCGACGGAGTCGAACGCTCCGGTCGTGACGATCTGCTTCGCCAGCGGCTGCACCTTCTGCAGGATCGGCTCGTACCGGGCGAGGAGCTCTATCTCCCCCTCGAGCGCGGTGCGGCCTGAGGCCAGCTCGGACGTCTTGCCCTCGACCTCCTGGACGACCTGCGTCACCTCGTCGGACAGCGCGGTCGTGTCCAGCTTCCAGAGGCGGAGGTACTCCTCCTGGCGCTTGGCCTCGTCGATCGTCACTCCCGGCAGATGAAGGGCCTTGATGATGCCTCGGACGCGGATGAGCAAGTCCTCCATCCGATCACGCTCTGCCTGCTGGTTCGCGACGACCTCCATCTTGTCGAGCGGCACTTCGCCCGACGAGATCTTCTTCGTCAGATCCTCGATGTGCAGCTTGCCCTGCTCGTGGATGAGACTGACGACCTCGAAGAACTTGTTCTTCGGGCCGATGAGCTCGACCTTCGCCATGGGAACCAACGCCATGCGTGACCACCCCCCTTCCCCGACCGGGCCCCCGGCCGTCCACTAGACGCGAGTCACCATCTCCACCACGGCGACGACGGCCTTCGCCTTCCGCTGCCGGATGCCTTGCTGGATGGGGGCGACCTCGTCATCGAACCCGCCGCGCATCGCGGCGACCTCGGCCTCCGCATCCGCGACGAGCTTGGCCTGGTATTCCTCCGCCGCCTTCTCGGCCTCGACCTCGGTGCGGTTCAGCACCTCGGCGGCTTTCCGTCGCGCCTCGGCCACCACACGTTCGGCCTCCTGCTTGGCCGCCAGGACGCGGCCGGAGATCTCCATCTCCTTCTCGCGAATGAGGAAGAGAGGGGAGTTGACGTCCCGCTTCGCGGTGCCCTGATTGAGCTGGAGTTCCTCGAGCAGCTTCTCCTCCAACGGGTCCCCCTTTGCGACCACGTGCTGGACTTCCACCGATGCCCGCAAGCCGGGAAGCGCCGAAGTGCCCCTGGCTCACCCCGTGCGAAAGGAGCGGCTGCGCGGGGCGCACCACACCCTCCATCGGTGAGGTTCGCCACCTCCGCCGTGATTCCTGCTAAGTCCCGGGATGCGCCCGCCTGGGGGGTCAGACGGTCGACGAGCGGTAGCGCCTGCGAAGGCGGCGCGAGAAGGCGCAGGACAGCTCGTAGTTGATGGTCTGCGCGTGATCGGCCAGCTCGTCCATCGTGATGGTCTCGCCGCCCTGGGTGCCGACGACGACCGCCTCGTCGCCCGGCCGGACCCCCGTCCCCCGCGGCACCTCGGCCATCAGTTGGTCCATGCACACGCGGCCGACCTGCCTGCACCGCGTCCCCCCGATCAGGACGTCCATCTTGTTGGATGCGATGCGCGGGACGCCGTCGGCATAGCCAAGCGGAAGCGTCGCGATCGTGACGGGGGCCGGCGAGCTCCAGGTGAACCCGTAGCTGACGCCCTCGCCCATCCCGACCCGCTGCACCCTTGAGACGCGCGCCTCGACCGACATTGCCGGCACGAGCTCGATCCTGCCGTACGTGGACGGAGCGGGATGCAGGCCGTAGAGGGCGATCCCGCAGCGCACCATGCCGAAGTGCGACTCTGGATGGAGGATGGTGGCCGCGCTGTTCGCCGCGCTCACGATACCGGCGTCGATCCCCTCGGACTTGAGCTTGAGCAGCGCCCGGCGGAAGCGCTCCAGCTGCCGCTCGTACCCCCAGTCGCCGGGGACGTCGGCGGTGGCGAAGTGGGTGAACGCCCCCTCCATGCGGATCCCGGGCAGCGCCCTCAGCTGCAGAGCCATCTCGGCCGCGGCCTCGGGAAGCACGCCGATCCGGCTCATCCCCGTGTCGATCTTGAGGTGGAAGCGGGCGGTCTCACCGGCGGCCACCGCGGCGGCGGACAGCGCGCGCGCGAACTCGGGCGAGAAGACCGCCGGGGTGATGCCGTTCCGCACGAGCAGCGCGGCGGACGACGCGGGAGGCTCCGACAGTATCTGGACGGGCGCCGCCACTCCTGCCTCGCGGAGCTCGAGCGCCTCCTCGACGGTCGCCACGCCCAGCCTGTCGGCCCCCGCGCCCAGCGCGGCACGTGCGACCGGGACCGCGCCGTGACCGTACGCATCCGCCTTGACGACCGCCATGAAGAGCGTGCCGGGAGCGGTGAGCGCCCGCAGCGTGCGGAGGTTGCGGCCGACGGCGTCGAGGTCCACCTCGACCCAGGCATGCCGTTCGTATTCCACGCTACCCCTCGCTCGCGAGCGAACGGATGATGTCGGACTTGCTGATGATCCCGACGAGGCGTCCCGTGTCGAGCACGGGCAGGCGGCTGACGTCGCGGTCCACCATCAGCGTCGCCACGTCCTCGACGCTCATGTCGGCCGTCACGGTCACGGGCTCGCGCGTCATCACGTCCTTCACCTCGGCGCCCACCGCCTTGCGCAGCTCGTTCTCGAAGCGGCGCACCGAAGGCGGGTAGAAGATGAAGCCGGAGAGCAGATCGATGTACGTGGGGAACTCGACCTTCACGTCGGCCATGATGAGGTCGCCCTCGGTGACGAGCCCGATGAGCTTCTCGCCCTCCAGCACCGGCAGCGCGCCGATGTTCCGCTCGACCATCAGCTTCGCCGCGTCGGTCACCGGCATGTCGGGTGGGACGCTCACGGGATCCGGGGTCATTATGTCGCGGGCGGTAGCCATGTCGCCTCCTGCTGGGTTCGGCACGGTTGAAGCCACTGGCACGGCGCTTCGCTTCGAGAGTAGCGCCCAGCGACCTCCGCTGGAAGCGCACCGCCGTCATCTCTTACCCTGCACGCTACCGGCCGAGAAGCTCCGCGACGGCGTCGGGGATTCGGCCGAGGATGTCGGTGGCCGTCACGCACTCCTCCGTGAGCGCAACGGCGGCAAGATCGCCGGCGCGCGCGTGGAGGTGCACGCCGAGCGCCGCGGCCTCGTACGGCGCGAGGCCCTTCGCGAGCAGCGCCCCGAGAATGCCTCCGAGGACGTCGCCGCTGCCCGCCGTCGCCATCCCCTGGTTGCCGGCCGTCTCGATCGACTGCCGGCCCTCGCCCGTCACCACCGTCCGAGCGCCCTTCAGCACGCACGCCACGCGCCCGGTCGCGAGTCGCGAGCCGAAGGAGAGCCGGTCCGACTGGATCTCCGCGATCGACGCGCCCAGCAGGCGCGACAGCTCGCCCGGATGAGGCGTCAGGACCGTGGGCGACGTCCGGGAACGGAGCGGCTCGGGGTCGCCGGCGAACGCGTTCAGCGCGTCGGCGTCGACGACGAGCGGCATCGCGAGCTCGGCGACCAGGCGATGCGACACGGCCAAGGGACCGGCGGCGGTGGTGATGCCCGGCCCGACGAGGACGGCGTCCGCGCGCTCGGCCAGCCGCAGCACCTCCTCGGCCGCGCGAGGGTCGAGAACGCCGGGCGCCTCCTCGGGCAGCGGACGGATGACCACGGGCGTGAGCTTGGCCGCGAGAGTCTCCACGAGAGAGTCGGCGCACGCGAGCGTGACGTAGCCGGCGCCGATCCTCAGCGCCGCCTCGGACGCCATCGCGGCCGCGCCCGTCATCCCGCGCGAGCCTGCGACCACCAGCAGGCGACCACGCGAGCCCTTGTTGGCGTCGGGCGGGGTCAGGGGGAACAGCTCGAGGAAGTCCTCCTCGTCGAGCAGCTCCACGCGCCCGACCCCCTCGATCGCCTGCCGGGGAACCCCTATGTCCGCCACGCGCACCTCGCCGGCGTGTTCGGCTCCGGGGTAGGCGACGAGCCCGACCTTCGGCGCGGTGAACGTGAGCGTGACGTCCGCGTGCACGGCCGGGCCGGACACGGCGCCGGTGTCCGAGTCGACGCCCGAGGGCATGTCGACCGCGAGGATCGCCGCGTCGATCGCGGCGATCGCGGCGAGCACGCTCGCGTACGGCTCGCGCGCGGGCGGGTGGAAGCCGAAGCCGAACACCGCGTCGACGACGAGCGCGGCACCTTCGAGCCCCGCCGCGACCTCCTCGCCGGATGCCGCCCGCGACCACGGCACGCCTATCGCCACCGCGGAGTACGCGGCTTCGCGCGCGGGCGAGGCGAGTTCGTCGGGGGAAGCGAGAGCGAGCACGCGGATGTCGCG
>JAJZPX010000190.1:4275-4785 GCA_021811025.1 Actinomycetes bacterium | reverse complement strand
GACGACCGGGTGCCCCGGGACGACGAGGAGCCGAACGGGGTGCAGCTTCTCGAGGACCAGGCAGCGCTGATCGCGGCATGCCTGACGGCGTACGAGACGCTAGGCGAGGAGTCGTTCCTGGCCGACGCGGAGCGGCTGCAGGCGGCCGCGGTGGAGCGGTTCGAGGAGCGAGGCGTCCTGTACATGACCCCGGCGGTTTCGGATCTCCCGGTGCGCCCCCGTGAGCAGAGCGACGCGCCTGCCCCTTCCGGAGCGGCCACTCTCGTCGAGAACGCGTTGCGGCTGTTCTCGTTGACAGGGAAACAGGTCTATCTGATCTGGGCCGGACAGAGGATCCCCGATTTCCACGTGGTATCCGAGTACGCGCCCGACCACTCTGGAACCGCGCTCCTCGCGACAATTCGCTACCTCGACGAGACGGGGGGACAGGCGGAGACTGCCGGAGGGTGAACGGACGCGCGGCCGCTGAGCGGCCGTAACGCGACGACGAGCGTAGCGTGGGGGCACAGG
>JAJZPX010000190.1:0-4265 GCA_021811025.1 Actinomycetes bacterium | reverse complement strand
GTGGGGGTAGTGTCGCCTCTGTTGCCCGGGGCGCCGACCCTGGCTGCGAGAGCTCGGACGCGAGACGGGATGCGGCCTCAGCTCCCTCTCGTACGAGCTGGCGCAGCTCAAGGAACTGGGCCTCATCAACGACCACCGCGAGGGCGGCGCGCGCTTCTTCCGGGTGAACGAGCTCCACCCGCTCTGCGCGCCGCTGCGGGCGCTGATCTTCGCGTCGAAGGAGACCGCCTCGTGGCTGAAGCTTCCTTGCTGGGAGCGGCCGGGCTGGGAACCGACGATCCTGCAGCTCAGCGAGAGGTTCAGAGCCCAGGCGAGGATGCCTCCCGAGTCGTGACGCCGCGGCGCCGTCGCGCTGATCCGCCGGGAACGGGCGCCGCCGGGGAATCATCTGCCGTCAGCGAAGCACGAGGGGGTGCACGTGATGGCGGTGCTTGTGCGATCCCGTCACCGCGGCGAGAAGGTCGAGCCGCGCTCGGGGGACTTCATGCTCGAGCGCGGGTACGCGATCGAGAGGCTGGCCGGCGGGCTCACGTATGTGAGCAACGTCGAGATTAGCCCGGACGGTGACATCTACTTCACCGAGGCCGGCTTCAGCTACCCGTACGTCTTCACGACCCCGCGCCTTTGCCGGCTGAACGAGGACGGCACGCACGACACCATCTCGACCGCATTCGACGGCCCGCTGATCGGCCTCGCGTGGTACGAGGGGGACCTGCTGGTCACGCACAGCGGAGCGCTCGCGCGAGTGACGACGGGGGGCGCGGTGCGTACGCTGGCAGGCGACCTCCCGTCGGTGGGCGACCACCATACGAACCACATCGTCGTCAGGAACGGCGAAGTCTACTTCGGTCAGGGCTCCGTGACGAACACCGGCGTGGTCGGGCCGGACAACCTGCTCCCGTACGGCTGGCTGGCCGCCCACGGGGACGCCCACGACGTGCCGCCGTACGACGTCACGCTCGCGGGGCTCGACTTCTCGTCCCGCGACCCGTTCCTCCCGGTAGAGATCGTCCGAACGGGCGCGTTTCTCGAATTCAGGGAGTACAGCATGCCGGGGCAGGTCGTCGAGGGCCGCGAGAAGGCGACCAGCGCGATCTATCGCGCCGACCCGGACGGCGGGGGCTTCGAGGTGTACTGCTGGGGCCTCCGCAACCCCTTCGCCCTCGGGATGTCGCCCGACGCCAGGCTGTGGACCGTCGACCAGGGCGCCGACGATCGCGGCAGCAGGCCGCTGCCCTCGAAGGACGCGATGTACGAGGTCCGCCGAGGCGCGTGGTACGGGTTCCCCGACTGGTTCGGCGGCCAGCCCGCGACCGTGCTCGCTGACAGAGCCGAGATCGACAACCCCCACGGGTTCGTTCTGCAGGATCCTCCCGAGCGCACGCCGCCCGCGTACGTCTTCCCGCACGAGCACTGCACCCCCACGCAGGTCGACTTCTGCCGCAGCGAGGACTTCGGGCACTTCGGCGAGGCGTTCGTCGCGGAGTTCGGCTCCGGCGCACCTGCCGCCACCGGCGGCCGCTTCCGTCGATCGGGCCGGAGCATCGTGCGTCTCGATCTCGAGACGATGAGCTCGGTGGACTTCTACCGCAACGAGAACCCGGGCCTGGGCGGGACCGGCCCCGAGCGCCCCGTGGCGCTGAGGTTCTCGCCCGACGGCGAGGAACTGCTGTTGGCGGACTTCGGCAGGCTCGGCGTGCCGGGAACGGGAGCGATCTGGCGCATCAGGCCGGAGTAGGCTCAGGCGTCGGGATACTCCGCGGGCGAGTGGCCGATCGCCTGGATCGGGCAGGTGTTGACCGCGTAGAGCCCGAGGCTGCGGGCGTGGTCCACCGCCTCGGCCGTGTCGGCGCCCGGAGGGAGGTAGACGACCGCCACGTCGTCGTCGCGCTCCTGCTCCATGTCGGCGATCGCGTCGAGGACCGGCAGCGCCTGGTCCTCGTGCACGTACACCGCGATCTCCCACGGCAGCCCGGGGAGCTCGGCAAGGTTGCGGTACACGTGCAGCCCCTCGATCTCGCCGCCCTTCGGATTGACCGGCCACACCGCGTAGCCGTCGGCCGAGTACGCGCGCACCGCCTTGTTGCCGAACTTCCTCCGATCGGCCGAGGCGCCGACGATCGCAACCGGACGGTCCTTCCGCGGCCCTCGCTCGGAGCGTCGCGGGCCGGCGTACGGCTCCTCGCCGCGAGGTCGCCACTCTTCCTCGGCCGGCACCTGATGTCCCATCCTCGAGACGTGCGTGTCCTTGCCGATGGGCCGCCTGATGTCCTTCGCCATGGCGCCTCCTCATCGAGAGATGCTGCAGTTCTCCCCACCGTAGGCCGCGGCTAACCGGTTGTCACGCGACCTGCGTTGACCGCTCGAAGCGGCCGCGCTAGACTCCCCTCCTACGTCTGATTGTCACTGCTAGGAGCGAGCATGTTGTTCCCCCACGACGATCTCGTGCACGTCTTCGAGCTATCCGCCAACATCTGGACCGCGACCCGCACGCGCCTGGAGGCGCGGCTGCGGCCCTTGTCGATGACGTGGCCGCAGTTCGGCGCGCTGCTCGCGCTTGCCGAGAGCGACGGCGTGACCCAGCGCGAGCTCGGCGAGCTGTTGGAGATCGACCGCACGACCACCTCGGTGATCTGCGACTCACTGGAGAAGCGCGAGTGGGCCGAGCGGCGGACGGACCCCGCCGACCGCCGCGTGAGGCGCGTCTGCCTCACGCCCGAGGGACGCCGGGCGCTGGCCGAGGCGCAACCGATTGTGTGGGGCGCGTACGCGGCGATCTCGGACGTGCTGTCGCCCGACGAGGTGGCCGTCGTCGTCCCGAAGCTCGAGCGGGTGTACGCGGCGATCAAGGCGGTCCCGCACTCGTACCCAATCGAAGCCGAGAGCGGGAGGTGAGCGCGATGCCCTTCTTCCGCTGGCGGTCAGGCGGATCGAACGGGCACAAGCCCGCGCGCCCGCACGAGGGCAACGGCGACGGCAGGCTGATCGAGCTGAACGGCGTCGAGAAGGTCTATGAGACCGGGGCGCTGAGGTTCCGCGCTCTGAAGGGCGTCGACCTGACGATGGGCCGGGGCGAGTTCGTGGGGCTCATCGGCAAGTCCGGCTCCGGCAAGACCACGCTCGTGAACATGGTGACGGGCATCGACCGCCCCACCGCGGGAGAGGTCTTCGTCGACGGGACGCCGGTCCACACGCTCTCCGAGAACCAGATGGCGATCTGGCGCGGACGGGCGCTCGGCGTCGTGTTCCAGTTCTTCCAGCTGCTGCCGACGCTCACCGTCGCGGAGAACGTCATGCTCCCGATGGACTTCTGCAACGTGTACGCGCCGCGCGAGCGCTACGCGCGCGCGGTCGACATCCTCACCTCGGTCGACATGGCCGACCAGGCCGACAAGCTGCCGGCCGCGCTCTCCGGCGGCCAGCAGCAGCGCGTCGCCATCGCGCGCGCGCTTGCGAACGACCCGCCCATCATCATCGCCGACGAGCCCACCGGCAACCTCGACAGCAGGACGGCCGAGCAGGTCTTCGAGCTGTTCGAGGACCTCGTGGCGGCCGGCAAGACCATCCTCATGGTCACGCACGACAGCGACCTCGTGCAGCGCGTCCACCGGGCGCTGCTCGTCGCGGACGGCGAGATAGTCGACGAGATCCGCAACACGATCCCGAGGATCGAGGGGTAGGGAGTGAACCCGCGCTGGACGAAGGTCCTTCGCGACCTCGCGGCGCACAAGGTGCGGACGATTCTCGTCGCGCTGTCGATCGCGGTGGGCATCTTCGCCGTCGCGGTCATGCTCGGCGGGCGCGCGGTGCTGCTGCGCTCGCTCGAGACCGCGTTCCCGGCGACGCACCCGGCCGGGATCACCTACTACACGATGCCTTTCGACGAGCACGTCGTTCGGGCGGTCGAGCGACATGCGGACGTCGAGGCCGCAGAGGGGCGACACCGCGTCGACCTGAAGTTCCGCATCGGGAGCGGCGAGTGGCGGAACATCACGCTGACCGCCGTGCAGGACTACGAGCGCGTCAAGGTGGACCTGCTGGACCGCGAACCGGGCACTCCCTGGCCGGCCCGCGGGGAGATCCTCGTCGAGCAGGGATCGCGGGACTTCGTAAGCGCGAAGCCGGGCGACGTCATCGAGGTGAAGACGTCCGGCGACAAGACCGCTCGCCTGCGCGTCATCGGGTTCGTGCACGACCTCAACGCCATGACGCCGCTCATGTCGATCAAGGGCACCGGCTACATCAGCTACGACTCCCTGCAGGAC
>JAJZPX010000189.1 GCA_021811025.1 Actinomycetes bacterium | reverse complement strand
GAGCTGCGGGATGCGGAGATCCGGCTCGCCATGGACGACTTCGGCACCGGCTACTCGTCGCTCAAGTACGTACGGCTGTTCAACCCGGACCGCCTGAAGATCGACCGCTTCTTCGTGCAGGGCGTTCCGCAGAATCGGGAGGCGCGCTCGATCGTGCTCGCGACGATCTCGCTCGCGGACAGCCTGGGGATGGAGACCGTCGCCGAGGGGCCCGAGACCGAGGAGCAGATCCGCTTCCTGCGCGACCACGGCTGCGGGCTCGGGCAGGGATACCACTTCAGCAAGCCCGTGCCTTTCGAGGAGCTGCTCGAGCTGCTGCGCCGGGCGCCCTTCCCGCTGCCCTCGGCCGAGCCGGCCGAGGAGGCGCTGCAGCCGTCGCGAGGGTGACGGCCGTCAGTCCGCCGCGAGCGCGGCCAGCACGGCGTCGAGCGCGGCGATCACCTCCTCCACGGGCGGCGCCTTCGGGTCGCGCGGGAACGTCGCTTTCCGGTCCTTCTCGAGGTAGACCGCTCCGCTCACCGCCAGGCGGCCACGCTGCCCGGACGTGAGCGAGACCGGCGCGATGACGACCCTGCCCCTGACGATCGAGACGTTCGTCGCGCCCGCCTCGGCGGCCGCCGCCTTGATGCGCGCGACGCCGATGAGATTGCGTGCGGTTTCCGGCATCGCGCCGAAGCGCTCGCGCAGCTCGTCCGCGACCCTTCCGACGCCTTCCGGCGTCACCGCGCCCGCGAGCCGGCGGTAGAAGCGCACGCGGTCGTCGACGTCCGGCACGTACTCGTCGGGCAGGAACGCGGGCACCGGGAGATCTACGCGGATCTCGGGGAACGCAACGCTCGGCTCGCCGCGGACCTCGGCCACCGCCTCGCGCAGCATGCTCGCGTACAACTCGAAACCGACGGCCGACATCTGCCCGTGCTGCTCGGCGCCGAGGAGGCTGCCCGCCCCGCGGATCTCCAGGTCGCGCATGGCGACCTTCAGGCCGCCTCCGAGCTCGGCCGTCTCGCGGATCGCGGTCAGGCGCTCGTACGCCTGCTCGGTCAGCTGGGAGGCGGTGGAGAAGAGGAAGTACGCGTAGGCTCGGACGTGGCTCCGCCCGACGCGGCCTTTGAGCTGGTAGAGCTGCGCGAGGCCGAGGCGCTGGCTATCCTCGATGACGAGCGTGTTGGTGTGCGGGTTGTCGATGCCGCTCTCGATGATGGTGGTCGACACGAGGACGTCCACCTCGCCCGCGGCGAAGCGCTCCATCTCGCGCTCGAGCTGGTGCTCGGACATCTGCCCGTGCGCGATCGCCACACGCGCCTCGGGCGCGGCAGCGTGCACGCGCCTCCCCGCCGTGTCGATCGACTTCACCCGGTTGCTGATGTAGTAGACCTGCCCACCCCGTTCGAGCTCCCGGCGTATCGCGCCGCGCACGACCTCGGGGTCGTACTCGCCTACGTGCACCTGCACGGGGAAGCGGTTGGGCGGCGGCGTGTCGATGATCGACATGTCGCGCACGCCGGACAGCGACATCTGCAGCGTGCGCGGGATCGGCGTGGCGGTGAGCGTGAGCACGTCGACCTGCTCGCGCAGGTTCTTCAGGTGCTCCTTGTGCTCCACGCCGAAGCGCTGCTCCTCGTCCACCACGACGAGGCCGAGGTCGCGCGGGACGACGTCGCGCGACAGCAGCCGGTGCGTGCCGATGAGCACGTCGACGGTGCCCGCGGCGAACCCCGCGAGCGCCTCGGCCTGCTGCGCCTTGCTGCGGAACCGCGAGAGCACCTCGACGCGCACCGGGAACGGCGCGAACCGCTCCGAGAACGTCGTGAAGTGCTGCTGCGCGAGGATGGTCGTCGGGCAGAGCACCATCACCTGCTTGCCGTCCTGCGTGGCCTTGAACGCCGCACGGATCGCGACCTCGGTCTTCCCGTACCCGACGTCGCCGCACACGAGGCGATCCATCGGCTCGCCCGACTCCATGTCCGCCTTCACGTCGGCGATCGCGGCGAGCTGGTCGGGCGTCTCGTCGAACGGGAACAGCGCCTCCATCTCGCGCTGCATCTCCGTGTCGGGGGAGTAAGCGAAGCCGCTGACAGTGCTGCGGCGGGCGTACAGGTCGACGAGGTCGAACGCGAGCTTCTTCGCGGCCTTCCGCGCCTTCGCGGTGGCCTTGCTCCAGTCCGCGGTGTTCAGACGGGTGATCTTCGGCGCGGCCTGGTCCGGCCCGACGTAGCGCGTGACCCGGTCGAGCTGCTCGACCGGCACGTAGAGCTTGTCGCCCTTCGCGTACTCGAGCAGCAGGTAGTCGCGCTCGGCGCCGAGGACGGCGCGGCGCGTCAGCTCGCGGAAGAGCGCGATGCCGTGCGTGGAGTGCACGACGTAGTCGCCGGGCTTGAAGTCGAACGAGAGCGCAGCCTCGGCCGCCGCCCCGCGATAGTCGCGCTTCGCCGCGCGCGGATAGACGTCGTCGACCGACACCACGGCGAGCCGCGCGTCCGGGACGACGTAGCCCGCGGGGACGTCGGCGATCGTCACCGCGACAACACCTCGGGAGAGACGCCCGTCGCCCTCTGCGACGCCCTCCGGCGAGGACTCCCACCCGCGTTCCGCGACCGTGAGGCCGTGCTGCACGAGCGCGTTCGCCACCCTCGCGCTGCCGCCACCCTCGCGCGCCGCCAGCACCACCCGGTAGTCGACGTCGAGCAGCGAGCGCAGCCCCGCCGCGAGCCTGTCCTCGCCGCCCGACACGTCGGGCGCGCGCGCGACGATCTCGCCGTCGATCGCCCCGCCCGCCCTCAGGAGCGACAGCAGCGTGAAGCGCTGCCTTCGGCCGAGGTCGAGCTTCGCGGGAGAGATGTAGAACCGCGAGACGTCCTTGAACACGCCCTCGGCGAGCGCGGATACCTCGTCGTGGTAGCGCGCCGCGTCGTCGAAGAGCGAGCGCGGCTCGACCACGACGATGAGCGTGCGAGGATGCAGGTAGTCGGTGAGCGTCTCGGGCGAGGAGTAGAACACCGGCAGGTACTCCTCGACGCCGGGGAAGTACACGCCCTGCTCGATGAGCTCGAGGTCGCGGGCGGTCATGGCGTCGCCGATCGCCTTGTCGCCCAGCTGCCGCCGCGCGTTGCCGGCCGGCCGCGTCCCAAGTCGCACCTCGCGCGCCGCGAAGACCTCCGTAGGACCCGCGTCCCCCGTGGACTGCCCCGTCGAAGGGACGTAGCGCCTTAAGCTCTCGACCTCGTCGCCGAAGAGCTCGGCGCGCACGGGGTAGACCGCGTCGGACGGAAAGACGTCGAGCACGCCGCCGCGGACGGCGAACGTCGCGCGATCGGTCGCCGCGTCCGCGCGCTCGTAGCCCATGCGGGCGAGCCGCTCGGCCGCGTCGGTGAGGTCGAGCGCAGCGCCGGGCTCCAGCACCAGCGGGTCGAAGACCTGCCCGCCCGACGGCGGCAGCTTCCGCAGCAGCGAGCGCGCCGACGTCACGACGACAGTCTCGCGTCCGCGCTGCAGCGCGTTGATCGCCCGCGCCCTTCGGCCGACCGTCTCCGCGTCGGCCGGCTCCCGGCTCCACGGCTGCTCGCGCCGCAGCGGGAAGCGCAGCACATCCGTCTTCGGCAGGTACGCGTCGAGCTGCCGGGCGAAGCGCGCCGCCTCGTCCTCCCCGGAGACCACGACCAGCGTGGGCCTGGGCTCGGCCGAGAACTCCGCGGCCAGCAGCAGCGGGCGCACGAGCGCCGGCGCCGCGAGCGTGACGTCGCCGCCTTCGCTCAGCACGCCGAGCGCCCGGGCGAAGACGGGCGCCAGCTGCAGACGGTCGGACAGCTCTGTCAGGAGCGACAACGCGTTCCTCCTTCCCGGACAACACGACCGCCCCGCGTCCCTTGCGGGGGCGGGGTGTGACGCGACGCAGAGTATCGCCCGAGGCGGCGCGGGTCAATCCGGGCGGGGGCTCCGCACGCGCCTCCGGTGGCATCCCGCTCGCTGCCCTTGCCTCGACGCGCCGCCCTCCCGAGCAGCCTCGCGGGCCGCGGCGCGAGCATTGCACCCGCAAGGAAGGACACAGCATGAAGGCATGGCGACGCGGCCTGCCTCGAGCCGCCCTCGGCGCGCTCGCGGCGTTGCTTGCGGCCGCTTTCGCTGCGACGACGTTCCCGGTGCCCGCGCACGCGGCATCCTCGGTACGTCTCATGGTCGACCCCGGTCACGGCGGCAAGGATCCCGGCGCGGTCGCGGGTCCGTTGCAGGAGAAGGACAGCAGCCTTCGCATCAGCAAGATGGTAGTGGCCGCAGCTCGCCGCCAGGGCTGGGACGTGGCGTCCACGCGCAGCCGCGACACGTTCGTCGGACTGGTCGAGCGCCCGCAGATGGCGGCGAGGTGGAAGGCGAACGCGCTGGTCTCGATTCACTCCAACAGCATGGACGCCAAGCCGCACGGCAGCATGACGATCTACCGCACCGGAAGCAGCGCGCGCCTGGGGAACAGCATCATGAGCCAGCTGGCGCCCCTCACGTCGTACCCCGACATCGGCAACCGGGCGGACGTGCGCGGGCTGGCGGTCCTGCGTCACGCCAGCATGCCCGGCGTCATCGTCGAGCTGCTGTCGGTGACGTCCGGGACCGAGAACCGGGCGCTGCGTGATCCAGCCTTCCAGCAGCGGATGGCCGAAGCGATAGTGCGCGGCATCGCGAAGTACTACAACGTGAAGTACTACCCGCCCGTGGCCCCCAAGGCGCCGACTCCCGAGCCCGAGCCGAAGCCCGTGGTCGCGCCGAAGCCGGCGCCCGCACCGGCCGCGACGGCGGCCGTGTCG
>JAJZPX010000188.1 GCA_021811025.1 Actinomycetes bacterium | reverse complement strand
TCGTCCTCGTAGCGCTCGATCAGCGCGTCGAGCAGACGCAGCTCGTCGATCGAGATGACGGCGGCGACGTCGGTCTCGTGCCTCGTCACGACCGTCCGTTCCTTGCGGTACGCGGCGCGGTTCACTACCTCGGCGAACTCCACAATGTACTCTGCCGATGGTGGTGGTGCAAGGAGCCAAGGAGGCCGGCGCTCGCGCGCCGGCCTCCTGTGCCGCTTGCGTTTCGCCGTGCCGCTAGTACTTCCTTGCGGAAGTCCGCAAGCAAGTACTAGTCGCCGTGCCGCTCACGAGCGTCGGAGTGATGATGGCGCGTGTGGCGGTTCACCAGCGGGACCTTGACCGTCCGGGTCCGCGTCCGGCCGTCGTCGTCCTTGAAGGACAAGGTGTACGTGCCGGCCGGCACCTTCGCGAAGACCGCCACGCCGTGGCCCGCGATCTTGGCGACGAACTCCGCACCGGACGCCGCGTCCTTCAGGACCGCGGAGCTGACGTCCTCGCCCAGCCGCACGACGACGGTGTAGAGCTTGCCGTGGGGGGTGGGTGTCGGAGTGGGGGTCGGCGTGGGGGTGGGTGTCGGAGTGGGGGTCGGCGTGGGGGTGGGCGTCGGCGTTGGAGTCGGCGTCGGCTCGGGCGTCGGAGCCGGGGCGGGCTCCACCGGCGAGATCACTCTCGATGCCGAGTTCCCGCCCGCGATCACGCCGTAGACGGTGTAGGAGCTGCCGTCGGCCACCGTGAACTGCCCCGTCGCCGACCGTCCGAACGCGACCTTAGTCGAGCCCTGGAACACCGCCCAGCCGTCCATGCCGGAGGCCGGGCTCACGGCCACGCCGTACGTCGCCTGACCGGCGGTGTTGGAGATCTCGCTGACGCTGAGGATGACGCCGCCGCCCGCCGAGTGGCACCCGGTGCACGTCGAGCTCATCGTAGGGCTGGCGAAGGCGCTCGCGACACCGACGGCGAGAAGCCCGGCCGCCGACGCAGCGAGCGCGAGTGTCACCTTGAGTCCCTGCATGGTACCTCCAGTCTTCGCGGGAAGGCGGACCGCACACGGCGACCCGCCGCTTCGGCATCCAGCGTCGCCCATCTCCATTAGGCGAACGTGAGACCGGCATGAGGAGTCCCTCATCGACGAGGCGCAGCGGACGAAGGCGCCGCGCCCCGTGCGCTATCATAGGTAGCGGCATCCAGCCGGTGGGCGTCGGCCGCGGCTGATCCGGCTGCGGCGGATGCGGCTTCGAGCGTCGCCGGTATCCCCGTCACTCGGAGGACAGCATGCGCACCATCCGTGTCGGCCTCATCGGCCTCGGCACCGTCGGGAGCGGGGTCGTCGAGATCCTCGACCTCCATCGCGCCGACTTCCTGCGGCGTACGGGCGTGGACGTCGAGCTCGCGCGCTTCGCCGACCGCAGCCCCGAGCGGGCTGCCGCGCTCGGCATTCCCGCCGAGCGCTTCACGACGGACGCCGCCGACGTCATCGCCGACCCGGACGTCGACATCGTGATCGAGCTCATCGGAGGCACGGGCGCGGCGCACGACATCGTGGTGGACGCGCTCAAGGCAGGCAAGAGCGTCGTGACGGCGAACAAGGCGCTCATGGCGTCCGCCGGCCAGGAGGTCATGGACGCCGCGGCCGCAGCGGGGGTCGACATCGCGTTCGAGGCCTCCGTCGGCGGCGGCATCCCCATCATCGGCCCGCTCAAGCACTCGCTCGTGAGCAACGAGATCGATTCCGTGATGGGCATCGTGAACGGCACCACCAACTACATCCTCACGCGCATGGCCGAGGACGGGCTCGACTACGCGACGGCGCTCGCCGAGGCGCAGCAGCTCGGGTACGCCGAGGCGGACCCGACCGCCGACGTCGACGGTCTCGACGCCGCCGCGAAGATCGCCATCCTCGCGTCGATCGCGTTCAACTCTCGCGTCACCTTCGACGAGGTGCCCACCGAGGGCATCCGCGAGATAACGCACGAGGACGTCGCGTACGCCGAGGAGATGGGCTACGCGATCAAGCTGCTCGCCATCGCGACCCGCGTCGACGGCAGCATCGACGTTCGCGTGCACCCCACGATGATCCCGGCCGATCACCAGCTCGCGAAGGTCTCCGGCGTCTTCAACGCGATCTACGTCGTCGGGGACTCGGTCGGCGAGACGATGTTCTTCGGCCAGGGCGCGGGATCGCTGCCGGCCGCCTCTGCCGTGGTTGGCGACGTCATCGAGACGGCGCGCCACCTGCAGGCGGGTTGCCTCAACCTCGTCGGTTGCACCTGCAACGAGTCGCTGAAGGTGCGCGACATCTCGCAGCTGATGACGCGCTACTACATCCGCATGCTCGTCGCCGACAAGCCCGGCGTGCTGGCGAAGGTGGCGGGTGTGCTCGGCGACCACGGCGTGTCGATCGCCTCGGTCATCCAGAAGCGCGCGTGGGACGAGGGCGCCGAGATCGTGTACGTGACGCACGACGCGGCCGAGCGTGACGTGCGCGCCGCCCTCGACCGCATCGAGAGCCTCGACGTCGTCCAGCGCACTGCGTCCGTCATTCGCGTGGAAGCCCTCTAGAGATGCCGAAGGCGGCTGTGCGCGTTCCGGCCTCGTCGGCCAACCTCGGCCCGGGCTACGACAGCTTCGGGCTCGCGCTCGGACTGTACGACCTGTTCACGGCCGAGCCCGCCGACGAGTGGCGCGTGGTCGTCGGCGGCGAGGGGGCGGACGAGCTGTCCGAAGGCGCCGACAACCAGGTGGCGCGGGCGATGGCACGCGTCTTCGAGCTGGCCGGAGGCCCGCCGGCGGCACACGTGATATGCGAGAACGGCGTGCCCACCGGCCGCGGCCTGGGATCGAGCTCCGCGGCGATCGTCGGCGGGCTGGTCCTCGGCAACGCCCTCGCAGGCGAGCCGCTGGAGCGCGACGAGCTCTTCAGGCTGGCCGTCGAGCTCGAGGGGCATCCCGACAACGTCGCCGCGGCGCTCTTCGGCAGCCTCACGCTGTCCTGGAGCGACGACGGCGAGCCGAGCTGCGCCGTGCTCCAGCCGACAGGCGGACTGGCGGCGGTCCTCGCGGTGAGCGAGCGGGGGCTCTCGACGGTCGAGGCGCGGCGGATGCTGCCGGCGCAGGTGCCCCACGCCGACGCGGCTTTCAACGCCGGCCGCGCGGGCCTGGTGGTGGCGGGGCTGCTCCTCGGCTCCGCCGAGCTCGTCTCGGCCGGGCTTCGCGATCGGCTGCACGAGCCTTACCGGGCGAGCGCGGTGCCGGACCTGGAGGATGTCCGCGGGGCGCTGCTCGAGGCGGGCGCGGACGGCGCCGTGCTGTCCGGCGCCGGCCCCACGGTCATCGGGCTCGTGACCGCGGCGGATGACGAGGCGGCGCTGGCGAGGGCGGGGGACGTGGCGGACGCCGCGGCCGCTCTGACCCGCGGATCCTCTCGGCGGCCGCCGTTCGCGGTGGGTATAGACCGCTCAGGGGCCGTCCTGCTGTAGGCAGCGGTCGCACCGGCCCCGTTCTTCCGATTCCTCGAGGGGGACCATCATGGACAGCACGACTCCGCAACAGGCCGAACCGGCTCCGAACGGCGGTGGCACGGCGAGGAGACCGGGCGTCGGCACGGGGTGGATCGTCGCCGGTGTCATCGCCCTCGTCGTGCTGCTCGCGCTCGGCGGCTGCATCGCGACGATCGTCGCCCTCACGAGCCGCACGAGCGGGGGTGTGCCGCTGCGGAACAACGGGATCGCGCTCATCCACATCGACGGGGCGATCCAGGACGCGGGCGCCGACGCCACGGGGGCGAACCCCGAACGGCTCATCCGGCTGCTCGAGAAGGCCGATAAGGACGACGGGATCAAGGCGGTGCTGCTGCGCATCAACTCCCCCGGCGGCACCGTGTCGGCGAGCCAGGAGATCGCGATGCAGGTCGCGCGGATGAAGAAGCCCGTGATCTCCGACATCGGCGACACGGGCGCCTCGGGCGCGTACTACGTGGCCTCGCAGTCCGACGAGATCGTCGCCACGCCGTCGTCGGCGGTGGGGAGCATCGGCGTCATCCTCGAGGCGCCCAACGTCGAGGAGCTCATGAAGAAGGTCGGCGTGACCGTTACCGTCATCCACGAGGGCGCGTTCAAGGACATCGGCAGCCCGTTCCGGAGCATGACGCCGACGGAGGCCGCGATTCTGAAGCAGGACATCAAGCCCGCGTACGACCAGTTCATCGCGGACGTCGCGAAAGGCCGCAAGCTGCCGGAGGCGAAGGTGCGCGAGATGGCGACGGGGCTCGTGTGGCCGGGCGTCGTGGCGAAGCAGATGGGGCTCGTCGACAAGCTCGGGAACTACGCCGACGCGGTCGATGAGGCTGCACGCCTGGGCCATATCGAGGGGACTCCGCAGGTCGTCGACTACGACGAGACCGACGTGCTCAACCTGCTCGGCCGGATCGCGAACGTCGCCGAACGGCTCGCTCCGCCCTCGGCCGAGTCGATCAAGGGGAGTGTGCCGCGCTAGGAGGACGCATGGCACGCGCGACCGTCATCGCCCAGATCTCGGACCTGCACTGCGGCTCGCCCTACTTCATCCCGTCGCTGGCGATGCGCGTCGTCGACGAGCTCAACGAGCTCGCCCCCGATCTGGTTGTGGTCACCGGGGACCTCACGGACGCCGGCTACCGTGGGGAGTACGTGACGGCGCACGGTCTCGTCGGCGGCATCCAGTGCGAGCGCAAGCTCGTCATGCCGGGCAACCACGACGCGCGCAACGTGGGCGACGTGCACTTCGAGGACCTCTTCGGCGCGCGTAGCACCGAGCTCGTC
>JAJZPX010000187.1 GCA_021811025.1 Actinomycetes bacterium | reverse complement strand
GCGGCCTCGGCGTTTCCTGCCGTGTCTGTCGAGTAGTACTCGATGGTGTGCGTGCCCGGCGTCGAGATCGTAGCGGTCGTGCCCGTCATCCACGTCCCGCCGTCGAAGCGATAGTGGGTGGAGGCGACGGCGCCGAGGTTGTCCGAGGAAAGGAAGACAATCGTGGCGGTGTCAGTGTAGGCAGCTGCGATATCGGCCATTGTCGTGGGCGGGATCGGGTCATTGACGAGTGCGCCGTTTTCGATATCGATGGCGTCTAGCACGATATCGGAGGAATACGCAGAAGCGTTCTTCGAGCCAGTGCACAGGAGGCGCAGAGAATGCACGCCGGCTCCGAGGCCGCCCCGACTCCAGACCACCCCGGCCCCGCTGATGCCATAGAGATCGATCGAGCCAACGCGCTCGTCGTCAAGGAACAAGTCCGCGATCCCGAAGTTGGAGGTCTTTGGCGCGAAGACGCTGATTGCGGTGCCTGTGAACATGGCACCGACGGAAGCTCCGGCAACCGACGTCCTCTTGACGTTGAGCTGCGACGAGTCGACGCCCAAGCTGCTTGTCCAACAGCCGGGGGAGTACGCCAAACGCTGATCCGTCTCTTCGAAGCGAGACACGTTCGAAGGCACCAAGATGCCATCGACGTCGAACGCATCTACGACGACTTTCTTGACTGAGGATGCACTCGCGGAGCGAGCGATTGTGAGAGTATGCGTCGCTTCCGTCAGCCCTGACGCAGAGAATACGGTCTGGCGATACGCGGTCTGCGACTGCGACGGGTTCAGCTGGGCAACGAGACTCCCGTCGACACTGATATCAACAGGTCCACACGCCGTCGAACGCGTGGATATCCAGTCTACCCTCGTGCCGCGGAAGCCGACGCTCACGGCCGGGCCGCTCAATCCTTCGTGCTGCGACCCTCCGGATGCTGAAGCATCTGACCGGAGAATCCACCTTGTGCCCCTGTACAGTATCCTGCCATCCGTGTTCTCGTAGCGAGTCAAGACGGTGAATGTCGCGGTCCTGGCCGGCTCAACGTTCCCTGCCCTGTCAATGGAGTAGTACTCGAGAATGTGCGTACCTGTGGTGGTGGTCGAGGCGATCGTGCCGGTCGTCAAGAGTCCACCGTCGATCCGCCAGAGGGTGACGGCTACTCCCGATAGGTCGTCGGCAGCGCTCAGATTGATGGTCGCGGTGGTGGTGTAGGACGGCGTCGCGTCACTGGAAGTGAGAGGCGCCGCGGTGTCAATCGTGAAGTCCGCTGCCTTCGCTAACTCGCAGTTTCCCGCCAGATCGACAGAGTAGTACTCGACGGTGTGGGTCCCGGGAGCGGAGACGGAGGCCACCGTCCCCGTCGTCCACGCCCCGCTATCGATCCTGTAGTGTGTGCATGCCACTCCCCACCCACCGGGGTCCGTCGCGAAGAACTGGATGGTCGCGGTCCCCGCATAGCTCTCCACAGCATTGCAGCTGGTCGTCGGGACAACGGAGTCGGTGGTCACATCGGTGATCGAGCCGATGATGTCGAAAGCATCGACCGAGATGCTCGTGCCGGCAGACGCCGTATTCTTCACTCCCAACCACTGGATTGAGAGCGTATGGAAGCCCTCAGGGAGACCGGAAGCCTCCCATACACGCTGCTGGGGAACGGGCTGCGCCGAGTAGAGGTCTACGAGGACCGAGTGGCTTCCATCGATTGAGACGTTCGCGAGACCTCGATCGGGACCGGAGGCCGCGATCCAGTTGACCCCCGTGCCAGAGAAGGCCATGATCGCCGCACCCGAGTCTTCAGCGGATGATTCGCTTCCTCCTGAGGCGGCCGCACTGGAAGTAGTCTCCCACTGCCCCAAGTATCTGATCCGCGAATCGTCTTGCTCGTGTCGCATCTCTCCGGGGCGCGGCTCCACAGCGTAGACAAGCATCTGCATCGGCTGCACGAGCACCATGACGACAGAGAGCAGGAGGCAGATCAGCGAAGACAGCGTGAAGCGCTCGGTGGAGTACGCCCTAGGATCGAACATCGAGCCCCCTGATCTCCCCACAGATCCCGACGAATCGACTGTCTTCCTGTTTCTGGAATCCGTCAACTAAGGGCGTGGTGAGCGGGACCAGGCCGGCGTTTCCGCACGTGGTGGGCGATGAGGGATTCGAACCCCCGACTTCCTCCGTGTAAAGGAGGCACTCTCCCGCTGAGTTAATCGCCCCGCCGGCGCACCAGCCGATTCTAGCGTACCGGGCGGGTCGCTAGCGGCGCCAGGCGGAGCGGTGCTCGAGGATGTCCTTGAGGTGGTCGAGGTCGAGTTCGCCCTGTCGGCGCACCGTCTCGCCGTCCTTCTCGGCCGCCGGCGCCAGCGGGCCCTCGAGCTCGATCTCCTCGGTGACCACGACGCGCGTGCGACCGTCCTCGGGCGAGAAGCGGTACTCGCCCTCCGCGTGCAGGTCCCCCGCCTCGCGGTACGCGATCAGCCGGTTCGGCTGGTACGCGGTCACCTCGAGCACGACGTCGCCCTCGAGGCCCTCGTACTGCACGCGCTGCCGGTACGTCGCGCCCTCGCCCGGCGGCTCGCCGGACGTGCGCTGGATCTCGAGCAGCTCGTTGCGCCACTCCATGTCGTTCTCGAACTGGGCCATGTAGGCGAAGACCTCGCTCACGGGCCTGTCGATGGTGATGCTCTTCCGCATTCGGATCATCGAGAAGCGCCTCCCGCGTCCTCGCAGGCACTCCTGTATACCCCACGCGGCGGCCGGAGCGGGTACCCTTGGCACAAGGACGACGGAAGGGGCGCGGCGCTCGGCCGGCTCGCGCGGGCGCCGCCGGCAGGACGAGGAGTTGCGATGCCGCTGATCATCTGCGGGCCCTGGTGGCTGGTCCTGCCCGCGCTGCTGTTGTGGTGGCTGTGGCGGTACACGGACCCGAACCGCCGGAAGCGGAAGTAGTCGCGGCTACATTCCTGCGCCGGGCGGGAGCGGAGGCGCGTAGATCGCGACGGGCCTCGCGGGGCAGGCCTGAGCGCACAGGTTGCACGCGACGCACTTCTCGGGGTCGACGATCGGCACGCCGACGGGCGGCCCCTCGCCCATCTCGGCACTGCGGTCGCCGGTGACGATTGCGCCCGCGATGGGGCAGGCGGCCTGGCAGCGCATGCACTCGTGGCCGCGCGCCCACGCCCGGCACCGGTCGCGGTCGACCTGCGCGACCGACCCCAGCCCCAGCTCGACGCGCTCGGCGGTCGTGGGGGTGTGGAGCGCGTCGGTCGGGCAGGCGGAAGCGCAGCGGTTGCAGTTCAGGCTGCAGATCGCCGGGCGCTCGTCGAGCATAGGCGTCCACGGCCCCGCGACGTTCGTGAGCGACAGGCTCGGCCGAAGAGCGCCCGCGGGGCACGCGCTGTAGCAGGCGCCGCAGCGGATGCAGAGCTCGGAGAGGCGGGCGTCGTTCGTCGAGGGCGGGCGGAGGATGTCGTCGGGGCCGCGGTGGATCGGCAGGACGACGGCGGCGAGGGACACGCCCGCCGCGCCGATGGCGGCCACGGCTTCCCGCCGGTCGGGCCGGAAGCCGGGAGCGAGCACCTGGCCGAGCTCGACGCGGAAGTGGATCGCCTGCGACGGGCATTCTTCGGCGCACTGCATGCACACGGTGCACTCCGCGGCGCTCGACGCGAAGCCCTCGGTCCGCTCGATCGCATCGGTCGGGCAGTCGCGCGCGCACCTCGCGCAGCTCGTGCACGCCCCGGCGTCGACCACGCGGCGGATCCCCGGCGCCTTCGAGAACAGCGCGAGCAGCCCGCCGAGGGGGCACAGCGTGCGACACCACGTCCTTCGGCCGATGGCGTTGAGCGCGAGCACGCCGATGAGCGGCAGCAGCGACAGCAGCGCGACCGCCCGGATGTAGCCTCTCCCGAGCTCGGGCCCGACGTTGCGCGCGAGGCTGTCGGCGCCGTAGAACGGCCGCGCGATCTCCTGCAGCGGGCGAGTGATGACGGTGACGGGGTCGAGCACCATCGGGCCGAGATGCCCGAGCAGCGCGGCGCCGACGACCAGCGTGAAGAGCACGTACTTGCCGAGTCGCCAATGCCGCGACAGGCGCGCCTTCTTCCCCTTGCGCGCGGGGACGAGGTCGAGCAGCGTGCCGAGCGGACAGACCCAGCCGCACCACGCCCGCCCGAAGATGACCGTCACCGCGATGGTGAGGAACGCGACCGCCCAGATCGCGATGCGCGTCCTCGACGCGATGATCGCGGCGAACGCGACGAGCGGGTCGAGGCGCGAGAAGAGGCTCTCGGGCAGCCAGCCGACGCTCGCGCCGACGCCGATCACCGTGAGGAGGACGAACACCGTGAAGCTCGCGAGCTGGACGGCCCGCCGAAGCGTCACGCGCGAGATCCTGGTCTTCAAGCGCTGGATGGGGTGCCTCCCGCAGGGTGCCGGCCTCTGACCGGACGCACCGTTCGTGACTCCGGGTGTATCACAGATAAGCCCCCGCGGGTATCCCGAGCGGCTACCGGTGCCACCACCAGTGCCCGTGGTCGTGGTGGCCGGGCCACCAGTGCTCGCCGCCTCCGCCGGACGGCGCGGGAGCGGGCGCAGGCGGCGATGCGGGTGTCGACACGATCGGCGTCGGCTGCGGCGGCGGAGCCGGGGCGGGCGGGAGCGGCTTCGGCTGCGGCGCGGGTGCGGGCGCCGGCGGAAGAGGCTGCGGCGAGGGAGACGGGAGGCTCGCGACGGGCTGCAGCGCCGGCACGCTGGGCGGCGCGGCGACGCTCGCGGTCGCGGTCGCCGCCGGCGTATCGGTCACAGCGGGCGTCCCGGTGGCGGCGGGAGTCTGCG
>JAJZPX010000186.1 GCA_021811025.1 Actinomycetes bacterium | reverse complement strand
TGGACGTGGCGCTCGTGGTCCTTGCGGAACTCCTCCAGCTTGCGCTTCGTCTCGTCGTCGGCCGTCTTGCCGATCGCGTCCTCGTAGATGCCGATCGCGTCGCGGTCCATCTCCTCGAGCTTGCACAACGTCGCGACGACGTCCTTCTCTTCCATGACATCCTCCACACCTCGACAGCCGGACGCTGCTTGATGCCCGCGATGGCGGCACGGCTACGCGTCCAGCTGCCATCGGCCGACGAAGTGGCGTCCATTGGCTGCTGCTTCGTTCCGCGCTTCGGGTAGCATCCCGCCGACCGAAGGCAACGGCCCGAGGAGCGTGACGGGATGCCTTTCGCCGCAGTCCTCGCGCTGATAACCGCGCTCGCGGCGGTGTTGCTCGGCGTGTTCGTCTTCGGCCGCGATCCGGAGAGCCCGGTCGGGCGCGTCTTCCTCGCGTACTGCCTGCTGGTTGCGTTCAGCTCCTTCGCCCGGTTCGGCCTGCTCGTCTCGCCGGAGCATCCCGAGGCGATCCTGTGGTACAGGCTCGGAGGCTTCTGGGCCCTGATGCCGGTCGTCATCCTGCAGCTGTCGCTGCTCATATACCGAACTTGGCGGAGCGAGAGCACGAAGCTGCGGCCGCTCTTCTACCTCCTGACGTACGCGCCTGCGCTGGTCGTCGCGACGCTCGACATGACGACCCCGCTCATCACCCTCGGACCGCTGAAGATGGACGGGTCGTGGGGCAGGGAGATGTCGTCGTCGGCGCTCGTGCAAGCACCCATCACCGCGTGGCTCCTCGCGCTGCAGCTCATCCCGATCGCCATCGTCATCCGCGGCTACAGATCGGCCCGCGACACCAGGGTGCGGAAGCAGGCCGAGTTCGTCATGGTGGGCCTGATCGTGCCCACGTTCGCGACGGCGACCACGGAAGGCTTCCTCCCTCTCATGGGGATCCACCCGCCGGAAGTCAGCTCGGTCATCTACCTGTTCTCCATGAGCCTCCTCGGATTCGCGATCTGGCGGTACGGTCTGTTCGTCGCGCCGCCGTCCGCCGCGCTCGACACGACCATCGCCACCATGGCCGACGCCTTCTTCCTGACCGACACCGCCAACGCGGTGGTACGCGTGAACGAGTCGCTCTCCGAGATCACCGGCTACTCCTCGGACGAGGTCGTCGGCGAACCGCTCGACCGCCTGCTCGAGGACGACACGGGCTCGCTGGCGCTGGATGGCGCGAAGGACAGCGCGGGGCCTGTGGAGTCGGGCGTCTATCTTGTCGGCAAGGACTCGTCCCGGATCCCCGTGTCCGCCACGGCGTCGTTCGTCCGCGACAGGCGGGGTTCCGTCCAGGCCACCATCTACTCGTGCCGGGACCTGCGCCCCATGCTCGCGGGACGCGACGCGCTCGAGGACCGCACGACGGAGCTCGAGCAGACGAACGAGGAGCTCACGCAGCAGATGTCCGAGCGCGAGAGGGCCGAGCAGGCGCTCGTCGCGTCGGAGCGCAAGTACCGCGCGCTGACGGAGAACATGGCGGAGGCGGTCTTCGCGCTCGACGGGTCCGGGCGCTTCACGTTCGCCAACCAGCGTGCGAGCGAGCTGACCGGCTTCCCGCTCGACCGGCTGCTGTCGATGTCCGCCCGCGACCTGCTCGTCGGCCAAAGCGCGGAGGCGCTCTCATGGTCGAGAGGCGCCGGCCTGCAGAGGGCGAACTCGGAGGAGGTGACGTTCCTCCACGCCGACGGGCAGCACCTCCCCATCGAGCTCAGCAGCTCCCCGATGAGGAGCCGCGAGGAGCAGCTGAGCGGCTCGCTGTGGGTGGCCCGCGACATCACCGAGCGCAAGCACTTCCAGGAGCAGCTCGTCCAGCTGGCCAGACACGATCCGCTCACGGGGCTGCTCAACAGGCGCGGGTTCGACGAGGAGTTCGTCCAGCGCCTCTCCCACCTGAAGCGCAGGAGGGACATGGGCGCGCTGCTGTGGTTCGACCTCGACCACTTCAAGGAGGTCAACGACTCGCTCGGGCACCACAACGGCGACCAGCTCCTGAGAGAGCTCGCGACGGACCTCGAGGGCAGTATGAGGGCCTCGACCATTTTCGGCCGAGTCGGCGGCGACGAGTTCGCGGTCCTGCTCCCGCAGGCCGATGAGAGCGAGGCGCGCGGCGCGGCGGAGCGCATCCTGGGGCAGATCCGCGACCACGTCTCGACGCTGCAGAGCCACCCCGTCCGGCTCACCGCCAGCGTCGGGATCGTCCGGTTCCCGAAAGACGGGACCTCGCCCGACGAGCTGCTCTCCCGCGCCGACCTCGCCATGTACCAGGCGAAGGAGGAGGGGCGCGACCGCTATCGCTTCTACATCGAGGGCCAGGACTGGTACGCCGAGCCCAGGATGCACCGGCAGTGGGCGGAGCGGATCGACGAGGCGCTGAGCCGCGGGCTGTTCCTCGCCTACGTCCAGCCGATCATCGAGCTCGACTCGAGGCGCGTCGTGCGTTACGAGGTCCTGATCCGCATGAGGGGCGAGGGCGACAAGATCATCCTGCCGGACGAGTTCATCCAGACGGCCGAGCAGCTCGACCTCATCCACGAGATCGACAGGCTGATGGTGAGGAACGCGATCCACCTCATCTCCGAGTACCACCTCGTCGGCCGGAAGCTGGGCCTCGACGTGAACGTGTCGGGCAAGTCGTTCGCCGACGAGCTGCTGCTGCCGCTGATCGAGCGGGAGCTGGCGGCCACCGAGGTACACCCGTCGTCGCTGGGCCTCGAGCTGACCGAGACGGTCGCGGCGTCCAACATGATCCGCGCGCGCGAGTTCTTCATTCGGCTGAAGGAGATGGGGTGCCGGGTCTCGCTCGACGACTTCGGCTCGGGCTTCGCCTCGTTCTACTACCTCAAGCAGCTGCCGATCGACTACCTCAAGATCGACGGGAGCCTGGTCGGCGGCTTGAGGAACAGCGAGGAGGACCAGCACCTGGTGCGGGCGATCATGGAGATGTGCCGCGGCCTGGGCATCAAGGCCGTCGCGGAGTGCGCCGAGGACGAGGAGGCGCTCGAGCTGCTGCGCGCCTTCGGCGTCGACTACGCGCAGGGCTTCGCCATCGCCAGACCGGCGCCCGCGCAGGACCTGCTGAAGGCGAAGGAGCTCGTCCAGGGGTGAGGCCGAGCGCGCGCGCTGTTCTTCGCTTCAATCCTGAACCGCTGACGAAGCGATGCGGGTCAGGCCGTCGCGATTGACGTAGCGAAGTGAAGCATGCAGGTAGACGGCCCGAAGCTGGTCAGCCTTGCTCATGCTTGCGAGGGGCCGCGGCGAGAAGAGGACGCCACGGCAGCGGCTCGCCCGCGAGTTCGGCGCGACCGACGTCGTCGAGACGCGCGGCGACGGGGGCCTCGCGGCCGTGAAGGAACTCACGGACGGGCTGGGCGCCTGCTCGGTCATCGAGGCCGTCGGCACGAGCGAGTCGATGCGGCAGGCGATCGAGTCCGCCCGGCCCGGCGGCCACGTCGGCTTCGTCGGGGTCACCCGCGGTGACGTTCCCGGCCGTCCGCTCTTCTGGAGCCTGGCGCACGTGTTCGGCGGTCCCGCTCCGGTGCGCCGCTTCCTGCCGCAGCTGATCGATCTCATCTGGAACCGGGAGATCGACCCCGGGAAGGTGTTCGACCTCACCCTGCCGCTGTGTCGACGAAGTGGCGGAGGGCTACCGCGCCATGGACGAGCGCCGCGCGATCAAGTCCCTGCTGCTACCGTGACCGAGGCGCGACGCGGAATCTCCACTACTGGCCTTCAGCCATGAGCCTCCGAAGCTTCCCTGTCGGCTTCAGGGCCTCCTCAATGCGGTGAGCGATCTCCTCGGCAGCAGCAGCCGAGACGACGATCTTCGGCGGGATGACCACGTCGGTCGGCAGCTCGCGCAGAGCCTCTAGGTGATGGAGGATGGCGTCCTCGATCAAGTGGTCCTTCTTCACGCCCGTCGAGCGCGAAACCTGGTCGAGCGCCTTCTTCGTCTCCTCCGAGACCTCGGCAGAAACCTGAGTTGTGGCCATCGTCTTCTAGCCTCCTGCAGCGGAGCCTACATTCTTGCAGGAGATTGCCGCAGGGGCTATGGGCGTCGCCTTGATCTGTTCGTAGCGAGCCCTTTCGCATCAAGAAGGACGATCAGCCACCCTCGTGAAGTCCTCCACTCCCGCGCTGGTTCCGCTTGTAGCGAAGCCCTTTCCGCGAACCGGAGTGTTAGACACAGCCCCCGACAAGCAAACAGGCCAGGCACCGAATCCGGTACCTGACCTGCTCTTTTCTTGGTAGCGGGGGCCGGATTTGAACCGACGACCTTCGGGTTATGAGCGCGGCAGTGACCGTCTGACCTGCGCTTCTTCGTTCCGTTTGTTCTACGGAGTCCTTCGTTCCGTGCTGGACCTTCTATCCCGTCCCCTTCGCTCTGTAGAACGAAAGCGTAGAACGCGTCCGGGCCGAATGGCTCGGATCTGCAACCTTCTGGCTTGACAGGCAGCGTCATCCATTGGGCCGGAGGCCGTTTCAGCAGGCTGGAGTAGCCGTAATGTGCGCTGGAGACGTCCTGATTCGGCTGGATATCGCTGCAGTTCTTAGGAATCCGTAGGATAGAGGCCGACCATGTCAGTCGCTAGTCGCATAATGGATGTCGGCACGATGCGAGTTCGCAGACTGAGACGGGGGCAAGCATGGCTCGGAGAACCCTCACCGCCTACGCTCTTGAGTTCTATCGGAAGCGTCATCCCGAGCAAACTTTCGCTCCTTCAGATCTCGATGGCGCCGATCTTCTTGACGCGTTTGAGGCGTGGTGCCGGAACCTGGGGCCGGACGATCTCCACGACCCGGGCCGAAACCGGTGGGTTCGGG
>JAJZPX010000001.1 GCA_021811025.1 Actinomycetes bacterium | reverse complement strand
GATCTCGCCCTGGCAGGCGGCCTTCACGGACTCGGAGATGTGGCCGAGCGGCTCGATGAAGCGCCTCCCGACGAGCATGAACGCGAGCAGCCACAGCGCGAGCGTCACGACCAGCACGGCGGCCGTGACCCACAGCTCCGAGAGGAACTCCTGCGAGCCGCCGATCTCGTGGCCGAACACGAGGAAGAAGACCGCGGCCTGCAGCGCGGTCGCCAGGATGACAAGCCCGGCGTTCACCGCGAAGAACTTGTAGAGGAACCTGCTGCGGAATTGCTGAAGGAGCCCCATCGTCTACCGTTCCTCCCTGGACTTCACGCCTCCACGCCTATCGGCGTGAGGACCGCCTCGAGATCGAGCAGGCCGACAAGCCTGCCCCCCACGTAGATGCTGCCTGACACGAACGCGGCCTGGCTCTTGTCGAGCGTCGCCACCGGCGCCTCGAGCGCGCTCTCGGGGACGTCGGTGATGTCGCCGATCTCGTCGACGAGCAGCGCGGTGGAGCACTCGTCGTTCTCGACCACTATCACCGGCGACATCGCGTCCGGCTGCCCGGCCGGAAGCCGGAGAAGCTGCTTCACGTCCGTCACCGACACGATCTCGCCCCGGATGTTCATCACTCCGAGGATGAACTGCGGCACGCACGGGACCGGGGTGATCACGAACTCGTTGTAGATCTCGCGCACGGACCGGATCGGCACGGCGTACGATTCCTCGCCGAGCGAGAACAGCAGCAGGGACAGCGCGTCCTCGGCCGCCTCTTCCTGCTGCTCGGCCGCGAGCGACTCGGCGCGCCAGCGGAGCACGCCTTGGACGTCGTTGAGAAGATCCCCGCGTTCCGCGTTCATGATGCGTTCGCCCGGCATCATTGCGCCTTCTTCCGCGAACGCCGCTCAGGCTGCGCCCGGCCCCGGTCGGCCCCGCCGCGGACGAGCAGCGCCTCGGGGTCGAGCAGGAACACGAGCTCCGTCTCGAGCCGGCATACCCCGATGAGCCGATCCGCCAGTTCCAGGAACTCGCCCGCGCCCTGGATGCAGCCTTCGGGGAGCGCCGCCACGTCCTCGACCTCGTCGACGACAAGCGCGACGAGCGAGCCCGACAGGCGCGCGATGACCATGGGCGTCTGCAGGTCGAACGCGTGCGCCTCCATCTTGAGGAGCCGCCTGAGATCGACGGCGGGGATGACGTCGCCGCGCAGGTTCACCATGCCGATGACGCCCTGCGCCGACTCGGGCACGTCCGTCATCGCCACGATCTGCTGGATCTCCTGCACGGCGTCGATGGGCAGCGCGTAACGCTGCCCTCCGAGAAGGAAGACGACCGCCTCCCGGGCATGGCTCTCCAGCGCCTCGGGCATCTACGTCAACCTCAGCACTCTGTCCAGCTCGGCCAGGCTGACGACCCCCGCGCGCGCCTTGTCGAGCCCTGAAACCAGCAGCGGCCGCATCCCCGCCGCCTTCGCGGCGGACGCCAGCTCCGACAGCGACGCGTCGTGCGCCACCACCGAGCGCATCGACTCCGTGAACGGCAGGACCTCGAACACGCCGGTCATGCCGCGGAAGCCGGTCTTCGCGCACCTCGGGCAACCCGCGCCCGCGCGGTCCACGAAGTCCGAGGGGATGCCCGGTATCTTGCCGGCGAGCGGGCTGCGCTGCTCGACGCTGCAGTCCGGGCAGTTCGTCCGCATGAGGCGCTGCCCCGCGCCGAGGGTGAGCGCTGCGGCGAGGCTGACCGGCTCCGCGCCGAGGTCGAGCATGCGCCGCACCCCGGACACGACGTCGCCGGCCGCGAACGTCGCGATCACCAGCTTGCCCAGCCCGGCCGCCTCCACCGCGAGGTGTATCTCCTCGGCCGCCTGAAGGCCGTCGATGGCGATGACGTCCGTGTCCTGTCGCAGCCCCGCGGCTATGTGCGCGGCAGCCCCTGCCGGTGAGCCCGGCGTCACCATCACCTGTGCCACCGCGGGGATCTCGAAGTCGATCGAGCGCTCGACCGAGTACGCCGTCTTGCCCGCCGCTGCCGCGAGGCTCAGCAGCGCGTAGTAGGTCGTGCTCCGGCCCGCCGCCACCGGCGCGCAAAGCAGGAGGATGCCCCTCCCCCGCTCGACCATCGCACCGAGCGCCCGCGCCTCGGCCTCGGTCATCCCGAGGTCTCCCAGCACGGGCAGGTTGGCTCGCGGCGCCGCGAGGCCGATCACGACGCGCTGACCGGCGATCGTGGGCACGGCGGAGACCACGAGCACCGTCTCCGAGTCGCCGAGGCGCGAGTGCACGCGGCCGAGCGCGGGGAGCGATGCGGGGACCGAGCCCAGCTTCGCGAACGACTTGAACGCGTCGACCAGCGCGCCCTGCATGGAGAGCGGGGCCGTCGCGATCTTCTCGAGACGGCCGTCGATCCGGTAGACGAGGAAGAAATCCTCCTTGTACGGGAGGAGATGGATCTGGCTCGCCCCGCGCCCGGCGGCGTCCTCGAGGATGTCGGCCACCAGGACGGCGATCTTGCGCGAGTCCGCCACGGCCAGCACGTCCAGGTCGATGCGACCGGCTGCGGCGGTCACCTCCGCCGCCGCGACATCCTCCATCGTGTGCGCCTCGGCCGAGGCGGGAGCGGGAGCGTCGGAGGCGTCCCGCGGCGGGAGCTGCGCGAGCAGCTCCTCGGACGACGGCGGAGGCGGGGGCATCTCCTCGCGGGGCATGGGGGCCGGCACCTCCACGGCACGCTCGGGCTCGAGCTCCACGGCAGGCGGCCCGGACGCCGCGGCGTCGAGCGCGCCCGCCGCATCCTCCTCGACGCGGACGTCGTAGTACTGCGCGATCGCCCCGAGCAGGTCTGCCGGCTCCGCCAGCACCGGATCGAGCTCGACGCCCAGCTGCCTCGCGACGTCGTCGAGCGAGAAGACGTCCATGGGGTCGCCGATCGCGACCGTGAGCGTGCCCTCGATCTCGAACAGCGGCAGGATGCGGCGCTCACGCGCGACCGAGGCGGGCACGAGCGCGAGCGCGGTGTCGTCGGGCGTGTAGCTCGAGAGGTCGACGCGGGGCACGCCCATCTCGTCCTCGAGCACCGTGCCGACGTCGCGAGCCGTGACGAGGCCGCGCTCCAGGAGCACCTCACCCGCGCCCCGGCCGCCCGCCGCCGCCTCGTTGATGACGGTGAGCTGCTCGAGCGTGACCAGCCCGGCGTTGGCTAGCGTATCGAGGACCCGGGTCGTTATCGAGGCCGCTTCGGACACGACGCGCCTACCCTGCGACCTTGCCGAGCTCCTGCGCGACGGACGAGAGGAGCACCTCCGGCTCGATCGGCTTCGTGAGGTACTGGTCCGCACCCGTGCGAAGCCCGGTCGCCATCGATTGCTCCTCGGTCTTCGCGGTCAGCATGATTATCGGGATGTGCTTGTAGTTCTGGTCGAACTTGAGCAGGCGGCAGACGCGATAGCCGTCGAGCTTCGGGAGCATGACGTCGAGCAGGATCAGGTCGGGCTTCTCGGCACGCGCCGTGTTGAGGGCTTCCTGGCCGTCGGCTGCGGTGATTACCTCGTAGCCGCCGGCGACGAGGATCGCCTTGATCATCTCGAGGATGGTAGGGCTGTCGTCCACCGCCAGTATCCGCGCTGCCATCCGCTCTCCCTCCCGAAACAGCGTACACATCTCTATCGGCGTGAGCGCGCCGGCGGCTTTAGGCGATTCCCATCGCCTTCCTGCACTCTAGCAGACTTCGTTCGCACGTCTTGAGCAGCAGGTCCGCCTGGAATCCGCCGAGGAACTCGCGCCACGATCCGGTCGGGTTCTTGTACAGCGCCCGGATGGTGTTCTCGTACTCCCGCGCCGCCGCCTCCCAGTCGCCCTGGGACTTGTAGATCGTCCCGAGGTTCAGGTGCGCGAGAGCGAAATCGGGGTCGATGTAGATCGTGCGCTTGAACTCGGACACGGCGCCGACCACGTCGCCCTGCCGCTGCTGGATGAGGCCGAGGATGTAGCGCGCGACGGGCAGCAGAGGGTCGATCGCGAGAGCGCGGGTGCACGCCGCGAGCGCGGCGTCGTAGTTGCCCAGGTCCGCGTACGCGTGCGCCGCAAGGACGTGCGCCTGCGCGTCGTGGGGCTCCATCGTGAGCATCTCGTCGACGAGCGCCAGCACCTTCTCGGGGTGCCGCTCCACGAACAGCTCCGCCGCCTCGGCCGCGAGGTCGTCGGCGCGCTGGTGCTTCTTCGGAGGCTCCTGCTGCCGCCCCGCCGCCTTCGCGCGCTGCCCGTGCGCCGGCTGCGCGTCGAGGCGTGGAGCTGGAGCGCTGAACGCGCGGCCGTGGCGCGGCTTGCGGTACAGGAAGACCTCGCCCGCCTCCACAGGCTCGAACTCGTCCGAGATGCTCGTGAGCGTCTCGGAATGGCCGACGAACAGGTACCCGCCGTCGTTGAGGCTCTCGAAGAAGTTGTGGACGACGCGACGCGTCGACTCGAGCTTGAAGTAGATCGTGACGTTGCGGCAGAAGATGACGTCCCATCCCGCCATCATCTCGATGGGATACGGCTCCTTGATGAGATTGTGGTACTGGAAGTCCACCATTCGCCGGGCCGCCGGGCCCATCCGCACGCGCTCCCCGTCCGCCTCGAAGTAGCGCTCGACGATCTCCTCGGGCATCCCCGAGAGCCCCTTGCGCTGGTAGACCCCCTCGCGCGCCTTCGCCAGCGCCTTCGTGGAGACGTCGGTGCCGAGAACGTGCGGCCTCCACCCCAGGCCCTCCAGCCCGGACTCGGCGAGCGTCATCGCGATGCTGTAGGGCTCCTCGCCCGTGGAGCACCCCGCCGACCAGATCCGCACGTTCCTGTTGGTCGAGAGCTTCGACTCGAGGATCTCGGGCAGCACGCGGTTACGGAGCGCGTCGAACTGCTGGGGGAAGCGGAAGAAGCTGGTTTCGTTGATCGTGATGAGGTTGAGGAGCTCGTTGAACTCCTTGTCGTCCGCGCGGAGGATCGACATGTAGTCGGCGAACGACACGAGGTTGAGGCGAGTCGCCCGCGCGACGAGCGAGATCCGCAGGCTGTCCATCTTCGTGTCCTCGAGGAAGATGCCCGAGTGCTTCAGGACGTAGTCGCGAAAGCCTCGGAACTCCTCGAGAGTCAGGTCCTTGTTGAGTCGGTTCGCCTCGGCCATCTTGCGGCAGCTCTTATGTCTCCGCGGCCCGGTCGTCCTCGGGGGCCACCTTCTCGATCAGCCCGGCCGAGTACATGCCGTACAGGATCTTGGCCGTCTCGAAGTCGTTGTAGCCGGTGAGCTCCACGAGCTCGCGCACGGAACGTCCGCCGTGCAGGTAACACAGGAGCATCCACTCCTTCGGCTTCAGGTGGATCTCCATCGATTTGTCGCCGGGGGCGCCGGCCATGACGAAGGCGGTGTGCATCGTGGGGATCTTCTGACGGATGCGGTTCCACATCTCGAGGCGCCTCGACGCCTCCATGATGATGTTCTCGACCGACACGGACACGCCGATGTCCTCGTCCTCGGCGACCTCGTCCGCCTCGAAGCGCAGCTCGCCGTCCTCCCAGCGGAAGAGGTCGAACAGCGTGTCGTTGATCTGCTCCTGGATGAAGTTCTCGAGGACCTTCCCGTCCATGTAGCCCTCGTCCACCAGGATCTGGCCGAGCCGCCTGCCCGCCTTCTCCTTCTTCTGGATCTTCTGCAGCCCGAGCGCCTGGCGCAGTTGCTTCTCCGTGATCACGCCGGCCTTCACGAGCCTTCGGCCGAGGGACTCGCGGTTCCAGTTGGACGAGGCGAAGAAGACGCGCCCCTTCTTGAAGCACACCTTGCCCTGGGCGTCGTCGCTCTCGAGGTAGAGGGTGCCCGTCTTCGCGCCGGAGGCGAGGAGGCGGAACATGTCCGCAAGCGAGAAGTCCCTCAGGTTGCCCTCGAGTGCCAACTGCCACCTCCCCTGGTGCGATGCGCTGCTTCGGCCCGTAGCACGCTGCGGCGGCGAAGGGCGGCGCGGCGTGCCTTCGCAATCGTAGCATGGGCGGGAACGCCCTTGCGATGCCGAGCGAGCGCCGATTCGCGCCCGCGGGGCTACCGCTGCGGCTCGGAGGCGGCGGTGGTGGTCAGGCCCGAGAAGCGCGCCGGGAGGCCGCCGCGGGGATCGGCGAGGCGGCGCGCGCCCAGCAGTGCCGGGACCAGCGCGACCGCCCACCCCAGCGCCCACCCGAAGGCGGCCCCCGCCGGGAACGGCCGCTTCCCCTCAAGTCCGAGGTCGAGGAAGTACATGGCGGCGGTGCGGCCCGCGAGAGCGACCGAGAGCGTCATGTAGACCACGTACACGAGCAGCATCCACGCCACGACGAGGACGACGTGCGCGGCCGGGGGGACCCGAAGCGTCACCCGGACGAGTGGGAACGGCCACAGGATGAGGGCGGCAACCGCTGAGACGGCGAAGTCGAACGCTGCCGCACGAAGCGTCCTGGCAGGATCGGCCCGTCCCGCCGGCGCGTACCCGGAGAACCGCGCCGCCATCAGCGCTCCCCGACGTGCCGCACCACGTTCGCTCGCGCCGCGCCGAGGGCCGCGCCGAACGCCGACAGCTGCTGGGCGGTCGTGATCCCTCCGTCGTCGGCAATCAGAAGCCCGCCGGCCTGCGCGAGCAGCGCCGCCTGCGTTCCCGCGCGCACCGCTGCGTTCACGCCGCGGTCGAGGGCGGAAGTGGAGATGCCGCCGATCATCACCAGGTCCTCGCGGCGCGTCTGCCAGAACAGCCGCTCGAACCCGTCGCGGTCCACCCCGCCGCCGCCGTGCACTCCGGCGAAGCCTGCTAGACGAAGGAGCGGCAGTATGGCGCCGATGTCCCCGTCGGAGTGAAGGAGCACGGGGACGTCTTCCGCCGCCGCGACGAGCGTCGCGAGCCTGGGGAGCACCTCCTCGCGAGCGAAGCCCGGCGTGAACAGCAGCCCGTCCCTGCCGGCGAGATCCTCGGCAATCACGACGGCGTCGACGCGAAGACCGAGACCGGCGCGGATGAGGCTGGCCGCGCGGGACACCTCGCGGTCGAGCTCGGCCGATAGCGACGAGGGGTGCTTGACGGTCGCCGCCAGGGCCTCGGGGACGGACCCGGCCGCCGACGTGAGGACCGGCCACAGCGGACCGTCGACGACCCACGCCACCGCGGCCTCGCCGCGTCCCGAGGCCACGTCCGCGGCCCACGGCGCCGACGCCGCCAGGAAGATGAAGTCGAGCGCCAGCGCGCGCACAGCTGCGGTGACGTACGCCGAGGGGCCGTCGCACCCGGGAGTGAACGCCGCCAGAGCGTCCGGCGGCGCGAACGTGAGGCCCGCAGCCGGCGGCGTCAGCTGGACGCCGGCCAGTGCCGACCCGAATCTCGACTTCGTCGGCGGTCCAGGCATTCTTCCTGTCCTATGCAGCCGCGTTATCATGCCGCTCGCCCTTCGATTCCAGATATCGGCGACGAACGGCGAGATGCTGAACGTGAACGAGATCGTTGTGATGTGCGTCACAACCGCTGACGCATTCGCTCCGCCGCTCGCAGTCCCGGCGGAAGGCGCAGGTCGGCGGCTCGTCCTCGGGTACATACCCTACTGCAACAGGAAGGATGTGGCATGCCGGAAGACGCGAACGGGGGCCTGAGTTCCGCCGAGGCGGCGAGACGCCTCGGCGCTCAGGGTCCCAACGTCGTCGTGCGTCCCGCGCCGGTGCGCTTCTTCGCGATCGCTCGCGAGGAGATCACCGAGCCGATGATCCTGCTGCTTCTCGTCGTCGGCGTCGCGTACAGCCTCTCGGGCAGGATCGAGGACGCGGCGACGATCTTCGTGGTGATCGCGTTGCTCGTGCTCGCGGAAGTATGGAACGAGTACCGGGCCAAGAGAGCGATCTCCGCGCTCACCGAGCTCACCGCGCCCGAGGCCCGGGTGCTCCGCGACGGAGCGCCCCGCGACGTCCCGGCGTCCGACGTCGTGACCGGCGACGTGCTCGTCCTCGCGGCTGGGACGCGCGTCGCCGCGGACGCCTCGGTGCGGGCGACGACGACGGGCCTTTCCGTCGACGAGTCCTCGATCACCGGCGAGTCGTATCCGGTCGCCAGAACGGTGGGCGATCCGCTCTTCGCGGGGACGGCCGTGCTCGCGGGAGAGGCCGAGGCCGTGGTGACCGCGACCGGCGCGGAGACCCGTCTCGGGCAGGTCGCGGCGAAGGCCGCCGCGATCAAGGCCCCCCGGACGCCGCTGCAGAAGGCGATGCGGTCGCTGGCGGGCAAGCTCGTGTACGTCGCCGTCTTCTTCTCCGTGCTCATCCCGGCGGTGGGCGTCCTGCGCGGTCAGCCGCTCGGGCTCATGATCCTCACCGGCCTCTCGCTGTCGTTCGCCACGATCCCGGAGGAACTGCCGATCATCATCACGATGGTGCTCGGCCTGGGCAGCTACCGGCTCTCGAAGCGGGGGTTCCTGGTGAAGAGGCTCGCCGCCGCCGAGACGATGGGCTCGGTGACGGCGATCGTGACAGACAAGACCGGCACGATCACTGAGAGCCGGATGACCGTCGCGGACGTGTTCCCTCGGGAGCGGCGCGACGAGGTGCTGGCCGACGCGGCCGCGGCCGTCGCGCCGTACGAGGACACTCCGATCGACAGGGCGCTGCGCGAGGCGTCGGCGCGCGGGCATCGCGCGATCGTCCGCGAGCGGGAGCTCGGCGACGGGGGCAAGACGAAGGCGGCGCTGCGCGAGGCTTCCGCCGGGTTCGCGCTCTACGTCACCGGCGCGCCCGAGGAGGTGCTCGCGAAGTGCGCGGACGTGCCCGCCGGCGCCCGCGAAGCGCTCGACGAGGAGACCTCGGCCGGCTACCGCGTGATCGCCGTGGCGACACGGCACGTGCCGCGGGAACGCCGTGACGACCCATTCCCCGAGCTCGAGACCGGCATGACGCTCGCCGGCCTGATCGCCTTCTCCGACCCGCCGCGACCGGGCGTGGCAGAGACCATCGAGCGCGCCGCCGCCGCGGGGATCCGCACGATCATGGTCACCGGCGATCACCCGTCGACGGCCGCGAGGATCGCCGGCGAGGTGGGCATCGCGCCCGCCTCGGCGCGAGTGGCGGTCGGGCCGGAGCTCGAGGGCCTCGACGCGCGGGCGCTGCGCTCGCTCGTGCGAGAGGTGAGCGTGTTCGCTCGAACGACCCCCGACGACAAGTACCGCATCGTCGAGGCGCTCCAGGAGGACGGCGACGTCGTCGCCGTTACGGGGGACGGCGTGAACGACGCGCTCGCGCTGCAGGCCGCGGACATCGGGCTCGCGATGGGGCAGCGCGGGACGGACGTCGCTCGCGAGGCGGCGGACGTCGTGCTGGCGAACGACGACTACGTCACGATCGCCGAAGGGGTGTTCACCGGCAGGACCTTCTTCGACAACCTGCGAAAGGGCGTGAAGTACTACCTCTCGGTCAAGCTCGCGCTCATCCTGATCTTCCTGCTGCCGGCGCTCGCCGGGCTGCCGCTGCCGTTCTCGCCCATCCAGATCATCCTTCTCGAGCTATTCATGGACCTCGCGGCCTCGGCTGGGTTCGTCGCCGAGCCGCCGGAGCCCGACATCTACACCCGGCGGCCCCCGCCGCGGACCGCGGACATCTTCGACCGGTGGCAGCTGGCCGACCTGGCGGCCAAGGCGGTGCTGCTGTTCGGAGCCGTGACGGCGGTGTACCTGTTCGCCGGCGCCCAGGGGTTCGACCCGGCGTCCGTGCGGACGCTCGCCTTCGCAAGCTGGATCGTCGGCCACGTCACGCTCGCCTTCTTCTCGCGCTCGGACGACGAGACGCTGCTCGAGATCGGCCCGCTGAGGAACCGGGTGATCGACGTCTGGGCGCTGGCCGCCCTCGCATTCCTGATCGTCACCGTGTACACGCCGCGCCTCGGCACGCTCGTCAACCTCTTCCCCGTCGAGCCCGGTTGGCTGGCGGCGGACGCTGCGTTCACGGTCGCCGTCCTCTCCGCGATCGAGGCGAGGAAGGCGTTCGCCGGGGCGGGCCGGAGGGCGCGTCGCGCGATGGCTACGAGCGGGTAGACGGCGGCGTCGGGAGGGGATGCGATTGCCGGAGCCGGCGCAGACGCAAGGCGCGTTCTGGACGATGCCCGCCGAGGACGTGGCGCACGGCCTTGGGGCGGGCACCGCCGGCCTCACCACGGCCCAGGCCTCGGACCGGCTGGCGGCCCACGGCCCGAACCGCATCGCCGTCACCCGCCGTCTCACGAGCGTGCGGCTGCTGCTGTCCCAGTTCCGCAACCCGATCATCCTAGTGCTGGTGTTCGCGGCCGTACTCTCCGGGTTCCTTGGGGACCCGCAGGACGCGACGATCATCCTGGTCATCGTGGCCGCGAGCGGGCTCCTCTCGTTCTGGCAGGAGCGGGGCGCCAACGACGCCGTGCGGAAGCTGCTCGCGATCGTCGAGGTGAAGGCACGCGTGGTGCGCGACGGGGTGGAGCGCGACGTCCCCGTCGCGGACGTCGTGCCCGGCGACGTCATCGTGCTCTCGGCCGGGGCCGGCATCCCGGCGGACGCGGTGGTGATCGAGGCGAAGGACCTCTACGCCGACGAGGCGGTGCTGACGGGAGAGACCTTCCCGGTCGAGAAGAGCCCGGGAATCCTGCCGGAGGACACGCCTCTCGCGAGGAGGACAAACGTCCTCTTCATGGGCACGCACATCACCTCTGGGAGCGGCAGGGCGCTGGTCGTGGCGACGGGGACGGCGAGCGAGCTCGGGAAGGTGTCGCGGCGCCTGACCGAACGGGCGGAGGAGACCGAGTTCGAGCGCGGCTTGCGGCGCTTCGGCTACTTCCTGGTGCAGGTCGCGCTGGTCATTGTGATCGCGATCTTCGCCGTGAACGTCTACCTGCAGAAGCCGGTGCTCACGAGCCTCGAGTTCTCCCTCGCCCTCGCGATCGGCATCACGCCCCAGCTGCTGCCCGCGATCGTCACCGTCAACCTCGCCAGAGGGGCCCAGCGCATGGCGGAGTCGAAGGTCATCGTCAAGAAGCTGTCGTCCATCGACAACTTCGGCTCCATGGACATCCTGTGCTCGGACAAGACCGGGACGCTCACCGAAGGGATCGTCCGGCTGCGCTCCGCGCTAGACGTCGAGGGCAAGGACAGCGAGCAGGTGCGCTTCTACGCGTACCTCAACTCCGCCTTCGAGTCCGGCTTCTCGGACCCGATCGACGACGCGATCCGCTCGTCCGTGAAGCTCGACCTCACCGGGTGGCGGAAGCTCGACGAGGAGCCGTTCGACTTCGTGCGCAAGCGGCTGTCGGTGCTGGTCGCCAAGGACGGCGAGCGGCTCATGGTGACGAAGGGCTCGCTGCGCAAGACGCTCGAGGTCTGCACGCGGGCAGGCGAGCCGGGGTCGCCGCGGCAGCTGGACCAGGAGGTCACGGGACGGCTGGAGCGCCTCTACCAGGACCTGTCGTCGCAGGGCTACCGGACCCTGGGGGTGGCGGTGCGCGAGATCGACCGAGACTCGATCGAGAAGGACGACGAGCGCGACATGGTCTTCGTCGGCGTCCTCGTCCTGTTCGATCCCCCGAAGGAGGGCGTGACGGAGACGGTGCGCCAGCTGCGCGACCTCGGGATCACGCTGAAGGTCATCACGGGCGACAACGCGCTCATCGCCGCGACCGTCGACGAGCAGCTCGGCCTGCCGAAGCCTCGCATCATGACGGGCGGGCAGCTGCATCGCACGACGGAGACCGCGCTGACGCGGCGCGTGATGGACGTCGACATCTTCGCGGAGGTCGAGCCGAACCAGAAGGAGGACATCATCCGGGCGCTGAAGCGCGCGGGGCACGCCGTCGGCTACCTGGGCGACGGGATCAACGACGCCTCGGCCCTCTACGTGGCGGACGTCGGCATCTCCGTGAACAGCGCCGTCGACGTGGCGAAGGAGGCGGCCGACATCGTGCTGCTCGAGAAGGACCTCGGCGTGCTGAGGCAGGGGGTGGCCGAGGGACGGGCGACGTTCGCGAACACGCTGAAGTACATCTACATGTCGATCAGCGGGAACTTCGGCAACATGGTCTCTATGGCGGGAGCGTCGCTCTTCCTGCCGTTCCTGCCGCTGCTGCCCACCCAGATACTCCTCGGCAACTTGCTGACCGACCTGCCGGCGATGACGATCTCGACGGACGCCGTGGACCCCGAGCTCGTCGACCGCCCTCGGCGGTGGAACGTGCGCTTCCTGCGGGACTTCATGGTGGTGTTCGGGCCGATCAACTCGGCGTGCGACTACCTCACGTTCGGCGTGCTCCTGCTCCTGCTGCACGCGGGCGAGGTGGAGTTCCACACGGGATGGTGGGTCGAGAACGTGTTCACCGCGTCGCTCATCGTGCTCGTCATCCGCACCCGCCGTGTGTTCTGGCGCTCGAGGCCGAGCGCCTACCTCTCGCTGGCCACCGCGGCCGTCGTCGTGATCACGCTGCTGCTCCCGTACGCGCCGAGGATCGGGCCGCTGTTGGGGTTCAAGCCGATACCCGCCGTCTTCCTGGTGGCCCTCATCGGCATCCAGGTCTTCTACATCGCAGCGGCCGAGGTGGCCAAGCGCTTCTTCTACGTCAAGCACGCGTGAAGCGCGGTCGGCACCGCGAAGGGAAGCGCGACCGCGACGGTGGCGCCTCAGTCGTCCGGGGCCGTCCCGTGCCCTGCGGCGCGCGCGGCCGCCTCGGCCGCCATCGCGGCCTCCTCACGAGCCTCCATGCGCTTGTACCAGCGGCGGAACGCCCTGCCTGCGAGGACCATCATGCCGACGAAGGCCAGCAGGATCCCCCACGCTATGACGCGCTGGATCGTTCGTCTCGCTGCGCGGGCCGCGTCTGCGGCCTGCTTCGCCTGGACACCTTTGACGAACTCCCGCACGGCCTCGCTGGGCACCGCCCAGCCGACCTCGCCGCCCGTCACGTCGCCCTGGCTCTTCGCCACCACGATCCCGACGACGCGGCCGTCATCGCCGACGAGCGGGCCGCCTTCGACGAGAGGGTCAATGCGGATGTCGGTGATCATGAGGTCGTTCCCGGTGGCGGCCGCCGGGGACTTCATGATGCCCCTCTGCTCCAGCACGCGGCTCCTGCCCTGAGAGCCGATGCCCAGCGCGACCACCGGCTGGTCCGCGACGAGCTCGCGTCCCTTGCCCCAGACCACCGGTCTCGCCTCAAGGCCCCCGGCGCGAAGCAGCACGAGGCCGAGGCGCTTGTCCTCGGCCACCTTTTCGAACTGCGCGAACCCGCCGTCCATCGTCATGATCCGCGTCGTGCCCGCACGGTCGAGCTTCATGACGTGCGCGGAGGTCACGACGAGCCCGGGGGCGACGACGACTGCCGAGCCGGTGCGCTCGCCGCCGGAGGTCATCGCGACGATCGCCTGCTCGGCGAGGGCGCGCGCGTCCGCGGGCGAAGTCGCCGTCGCCGACGCCGCGACGGAGGACGCCGGCGGTGCGGCCGGCACGGGGCTGCCGGTCGAGGGAGCGGCCGCGACCAGCATCAGCGATGCGGACGCCAGAAGGAGGAACGGCGCGTGCCGGAAGCGCATGCTGCGGTGGTCTCCAGTCATCGGGTCGCGCCCATTATAGGCGCTCCAAGGCCTGCCCGGCAGCCGTGCCACAGCGACGGACGTGCCGTCATGCGGCCGGGAGCGCCTGAACGCGTCGCGTTCGCGCCGGATCCCGGCGAAGTCGCGCTATCATCGGTCCATGGAGATCCTGCCCGCCACCGCCGCAGACGCCGAGGAGATCCTGGCCGTCGTCCACGCGGCCTTCCGCCCGGTCGCCGAGGAGTACGGTGTGCCGACGCTGCCGCCGCTGGAAGAGACGCTCGCCGACCTCCTCGCCGACATGCGTACGCACATCGTGCTGAAGGCCGTCGAGGAGGGCCGGATCGTGGGGTCCGTCCGTGCGGCGCTGTTCAGGGGAACGTGCGAGGTAGGGCGGCTCGTCGTCCTGCCGGAGATGCAGGGACGAGGCATCGGCGCCGCGCTGGCGCGAGCGATAGAGACGTACTTCGCGGACGCGGAACGGTTCGAGCTCTTCACCGGCCATCGCAGCGGTGCGCCGCTGCACATCTACCGCTCGCTCGGCTACCTCCCGTTCCGCGTCGAGCCCGTCTCCGACCGGCTGCAGCTCGTGTACCTGGAGAAAGCCGGGAAGAAGGGAAAGCGCTCGGCAGGGTAGAATCTGACAGGGGATGGCGAGTGCTGGCCCGCGAGCGCGCGTCGGACCTTCTGGTCCGGCGGACACCGAGAGCGGGTGGCGTCGATGAAGAAGATCCTCATCGCGGACGACAACCGGCAGATCCGACTGCTCGTGAACGTCGCGTTGCGCAACGGAGGCTACGAGATCATCGAGGCGGAGGACGGCGAGGACACGCTCGAGAAGGCGGTCGCGCAGCGCCCCGACCTCATTCTGCTAGACGTGACGATGCCGAAGCTGGACGGGTTCGAGGTCCTGCGCTTCCTCCGCAAGCGTCCGGAGACCACCGACTGCCACGTCGTCATGCTGACTACCGCCGCCCAGAGGCGGGACGTCGAGCGCGCCCGGCAGGAGGGCGCCGAAGACTACATCACGAAGCCGTTCGAGGCGCACGAGCTACGCGAGGCGGTCGAGCGGCTGCTGTCGTAGCGGCTCCTCGCGACCCGCCGGTGCGGCCCCTCGGCCGAGGGTTCGGACGCTTCGCGGAACGCGGCGTCCGAGCACGGCGCACGCGGTCGCGAATCCGGCGAACGCGAGCGTGAGCCTGTCTGGGCTGCCGGCGGCGACCAGCCGGACGAACACGAAGGCGATCGCGGTCATCTCGATGAACCCGACGACGGCGAGCAGAAGCGGCATCCGGCGGGCGTTTCGTCCGAACAGGAACGCGTCCAGCGCGGCAAGGTAGAGCCACGCAAGCGCTCCTCCCGCCGCCGCGACCCACACGAGCTGCATGCCGCGACACCCTTCCCACCCTCGTCGAGGCCAACTACCTACCCACTCGGGCGGCGCCTCCTGCGCGCCTCGGCGAAGACATCCGCCGGGCAGTCGTCTATCCTTGCGTGGTGCCGAAACCGTCCCCCACAGCCCCCCATCCGCCGGGGCCGCCGCCCCAGCGCCCCTTGCCTCCCGGCGCTCGCCGGCTTGCCCGGTTGCGCCGCAACCTCCGCCTGCTGCGCACTCTGGCGGCCGCGGCGCTGCTCGTCTCCGCTGCCGTCTGGGGCGTCGAGCGGCTCCAGCCGGCCGAGCGGACGCCCCCGCCCGCTCGCGCGCTCGCCCAGCCGTCCGCTGCTCCCGATTCCGCCGACGGCGTCAAGATCGGGACGTTCCTCGGGAACGCGCAGCGGCGCTTCTACGGCAAGGGGCCGGTCCCGGAGAAGCTGGAGCTGATCTGGAAGGCACGCATGGGATCGGGCTGGACGAACCGCAAGGAGGACGGCAAGGCGGTGATCTGGTCGGGTGCGGGCTGGACCGGGCAGCCCACTCTCGTGCGCGACCAGGGCGAGCTGTCGCTACTGATCGGTGGCTACGATCACAAGCTGCGCCGCTACGACGCGGCGACCGGCGGCACCGTCTGGGAGTACGCCTTCGACGACGTCGTCAAGTCCACCAACACCGTCTTCCCGAATCCCGGCGCCACCGGAGACGACGACCGCTTCATCGTCACCGCGGGCTCGCGGCGCGGGTTCGGCAAGGCGCTCGACGATCCCGGAATCGCGAGCTACCGCGCCGTGGCCTTCGGCGACGGCAAGGAGCTGTGGCGCATGCCCGTCCCGCGCACGGCCAACTACAGCCGCGACGTGGACGCGTCCGGGCTGTCGATCGACGGAGCGCTGTACGAAGCGGTCGAGCCGGGCTACGTCTACAAGCTCGATCCGTCGCGGACCGCGCGTTGGGGGGCGTATCGGCGGCCTGAGGAGGCAGCGCGCTCGCGGGAGCTCTGGGACCCCGCGGACGTGAAGTCGCACGGCGGCGAACCGGGCGGGAGCAACCTGTGCATCGAGTCGTCTCCCAGCTACGACTCGGGGCGCCTCTACGTCGCCACCGGGTCCGGTCACGTCTATGCGCTCTCTCCGAACGACCTCTCGGTGCTCTGGGACTTCAAGGTGGGATGCGACTTCGACTCCACACCGGTCGTACGCAGGGACGGGAAGCTGCTGATCGGCACCGAGCGCCAGTACGTCGCACACGGGGGGGTCTTCATGCTCGACGCGACGAGGCCGCCGAAGGACGCGGTGGTGTGGTGGTTCCCGACGGAGGACAACGGCATCGACGAGTGGGCCGGCGGCGTCATCGGCTCCGTCGCGATCAACGACACCTACGACGGGGACGGCACGCGGCCTGCGCTCGCCGCGTTCAACTCAGTCGACGGCTTCCTCTACGTGGTCTCGCAGGACGAGCTGTCGGGCAAGACCGCCGCCGGGCCTCGCGGAGAGCGGTACCAGACGCCGAAGCAGGTGTTCAAGGCGCAGATCGGCGGCTCGATATCCACGCCGATCATCGTGGACGACTACATCATCGCCGCCGGGTACGACAAGAAGGTTCACTTGTATCGCATCGACTTCCGCTCGAGGCGGCCGAAGAACGCGCAAGGAGTGTGGCTCGGCAGCCGGACCGGCGGGCGATGGTTCACCGGCGTGACCGAGGTGGCGACGTTCGAGGCACAGGGGCCCTTCGAGGCGACGCCGATCGTGTGGAAGGGACGCGTGTACGTGGCGTGCCGCGACGGATACCTCTATTGCCTCGGCGACTCCCGCCAGACCACGCCGGAGGCCGACGGCTCCGCGCCCGGCGGGGACTGAAGGAGCTACGTCTTCTCCGGGACCCTCAGCGTCAGAGTCCCGCTTCCGAGGTCGACCTCGATCCCGAGCGTGAAGTCCGAGGGGTTGTCCGCCGCTCGCCGAAGGAACACGGCGCCCGGGCGGTCCGTCGGCATCCGGGAACGAGCGAACCCGGGCTCGGCGACTTTGCCCGAAGCCACGCTGCCGCGAACGGCGATGTTCGCACCCCTCGGGAGCGTCAGCGTCACGTTCCCCGACTTCGCACGAACGCGTGCCGTGAAGCTCTTGCGCCAGGTGCCGGAGAGATCGATCGAGACGGCACCGCTGCCGGAGTCGACTTCGAAGCCCTCGAGCGCCGGGTACTCGCCGTTTGCCGTGATGGACGCGGTGCCGCTGCCGAAGGCGAACGACGCGTGCGACAGGCTGGGGTGCGGGCCGGTCAGCTTGACGGAGGCGTTCCCGCTGTCCGCGTTGACCTTCAGCTCCTGGACGTCGACCAGAGTCAGGTCGAGATCGGAGTTGCCGCTCCCGTTCGTGACGTTCAGATCGAGCGGCAGGCCCCCGTTCAACCGGAGGTCGATCAAGCGCTTGCCCGACGCGGGCGAGACCGGGCCCTGGCTGACGGCGAACGCCGCGACGCCGCCCGCGGTCGACTCGCGGGATGACGTCGACGTCTCCGGCTTCCCGTCCGACGCCGGGTAGGTGGCGGAGCCTTCGACGAGATCGGCCGCCGCGCCGGAAAGCCGCACGTCCGCGGTCGTCACGGCGATGCCGACGTCCGCGAAGCGCTCGGCGGCGAGGGGCACGCGGATGTCGTGGGTCACGACCGTCGGCGAGAGGGGGGAGCACGCGATCGCGGACAGCAGCACCGCGCAAGTCACGCCCCCGACGACGATCGCGCGTCGATCCATGTCCGACCTCTCCCCAATCCCGTCACCCGGCCCGCTCGAGCACCTCGACAGCAATTATATAGGCGGCGGCCCGACGCGCGCACGGGAGGCGCATCTTCGCCTCGACGCCCCGGACGAGGAGCACGCCCACGCCCGCCGGTTACCGGCTCCACGCCTTCGGGAATCTAGGAAGCACGACCGAAAGGCAGGGCTCGCTCACGTGAGCAGACTACTCATCGTGTCCAACCGCCTGCCCGTCACGATCGACCGCCGCCGAGAGGGAATCTCCTTCGCGCAAAGCGTCGGAGGGCTCGCCACCGGCCTCGCCTCGTTCTACAAGGAATACGACGCCGCGTGGATCGGGTGGGCCGACGTCCCCGAGCGGACCGGCACGACGGAACGCGCGGAGATCGCGCGACAGCTCGAAGGTGAGTACTCCGCGTATCCGGTCTTCCTGTCGGACGCGGACGTGCGGGGCTACTACCACGGCTTCGCGAACAAGACGCTGTGGCCGACGTTCCACCAGTTCACACAGTACGCGGTCTTCGACTCCTCGACGTGGCAGGCGTACGTGCGGGTGAACCGGCGCTTCGCCGAGGCGGTGCTTGCGGCGGCCCGGGCCGGCGACACGATCTGGGTCCACGACTACCACCTGATGCTGGTGCCGGGGATGGTCCGCGATCGGTTGCCCGAAGCCAGCATCGGCTTCTTCTTGCACATCCCGTTCCCGACGTTCGAGGTGTTCCGGATGCTGCCGTGGCGCCGCGAGCTGCTGACGGGGATGCTCGGCGCGGACCTCATCGGCTTCCACACGTACGACTACGCGCGTCACTACCTGGACTCCGCGATTCGCCTCACCGGCTACGAGCACCTCTTCGGGCAGATCACCACGATCGACCGGGTCGTCAAGGTGGACGCCTTCCCGATGGGGATCGACTTCCGCCGATTCGCGGACTCCGCCCGCTCGGCCGAGGTGCAGGGCGAGACGACCCGGATCCGCCGCAAGTCGGGCGAGCGCAAGATCATCCTGTCCGTCGACCGCCTCGACTACACGAAGGGGATCGTGCAGCGTCTCGAGGCGTTCGACCTTTTCCTCCGCCGCCACCCCGAGCAGCGCGAGCGCGTGGACCTGCTGCTCGTCGCCGTGCCCTCGCGCACCCGCGTCGAGCACTACCGCGAGCTGAAACAGCAGGTGGACGAGCTGATCGGGCGGATCAACGGGGAGCACGCGACGATGGACTGGACGCCGGTGAGGTACCTCTACCGGTCGCTGCCCTTCAAGGACCTCGTCGCGCTGTACGTCGCCGCCGACATCGCGATGGTCACTCCGCTGCGCGACGGGATGAACCTCATCGCGAAGGAGTTCGTCGCTGCCAAGAGCGGGGATAAGGGAGTCCTGATCCTGTCCGAGATGGCGGGCGCGGCGATGGAGATGGGTGAGGCGATCGTGGTCAACCCCAACAACCGCGAGGAGCTGGCCGACGCGATCGAGGAAGCCCTCGAGATGGCCGACGAGGAGCAGACGGAGCGCCTCGCGCTCATGCAGCGGCGCCTCGAGGACTACGACGTCGAGCGCTGGGCGTCGGACTTCATCGATCAGCTCGGTGCTATCAAGCGGGTGCAACGGCATCTCAACGCGCGCAAGCTGACGCCGCGCGCCCGCGAGTTCCTCGTGTGGGACTACCGCCAGACGCGCCGCCGGCTGCTGCTCCTCGACTACGACGGCACGCTGATGCCGTTCTCGGCCCGGATCGAGAAGCTCCGCCCGGATCCCGAGCTGGTCGCGCTGCTCCGCGAGATCGCGAGCGATGCAGCCAACGAGGTCGTGATCGTCTCCGGACGCGACCGGCGGCGGCTGGAGCGCTGGCTCGGCGAGCTCGACATCGGGCTCATCGCCGAGCACGGCGCGTGGGTGCGGGAGCGCGCAGGCGAGTGGCGCATGACCGAGTCGCTCGACGACGCGTGGAAGGCCGAGATCCGGCCCATCCTCGACCAGTACGTCGACCGCACCCCCGGGAGCTTCGTCGAGGAGAAGGACTTCTCTCTCGCATGGCACTACCGGCGAACGGACCCGGCCCTAGCCCAGGTTCGATCGCGCGAGCTGCAGGACTCGCTCACACACCTCACGGCGAACCAGAACCTCGGGGTGCTCCCGGGCAACAAGGTCATCGAGGTCAAGAGCAGCAGCATCGACAAGGGGCGCGGAGCTCTGAAGTGGCTGGAGAGCGACGGCTGGGACTTCGTGCTGTCGCTCGGCGACGACCGAACGGACGAAGACGTGTTCTCGGTGCTGCCGGATTGGGCAACCTCGATCAAGGTCGGAATCGGACCGTCGAGAGCGAAGTTCAGCCTGGACTCCGTGGGGGAAGTCCGCGAGCTGCTGAGGGAGTTGGTGAGCGGCGATGCATAGCCTCGAGGACTACCGGCCGATCGTCGGAAACGACGTGTACGCGGACATTCATCGCCGCGCGAGGAAGCTCTATCCGAAGCACTACGTGCACATCAACTCCACCTATGCCGGCGGCGGCGTCGCAGAGATGCTGCAGTCGCTCATCCCGCTCATGAACAACACCGGCATCGACACCGGCTGGCGCGTGCTCGCGGGGAACGCGGACTTCTTCAACACGACGAAGAAGTTCCACAACGGCCTGCAGGGCGAGGACGTGAACCTGACGGAGGTCAAGAAGCACCTGTACGTCACGCAGAACGAGGACTTCGCGACGTACACGCACATCATGCACGAGTGCGTGGTGGTGCACGACCCGCAGCCGCTTCCTCTCGTGAAGTTCTACAAGAAGAAGCAGCCGTGGGTGTGGCGGTGCCATATCGACATCACGCACCCGAACGCGGAGCTCTGGGACTTCCTCGCCGAGTTCATCATCCGCTACGACGCGATGATCATCAGCAACGAGTCGTACCGGAAGGACCTCCCGATCGAACAGAGGGTCTTCCCTCCGGCCATCGACCCGCTCTCGGCGAAGAACATGGACCTGGCGCCGATGCTCGTGCGCAAGAACCTCGACCGGTTCGGGGTCGGGACGGACAAGCCCCTGCTCGTGCAGATCTCGAGGTTCGACAAGTGGAAGGACCCGCTCGGCGTCGTGCGAGCGTTCATGAAGGTGAAGCAGGAGGTCGACTGCCGGCTGGTGCTGTGCGGCTCGATGGCGGCCGACGATCCCGAGGGCGAGGTCATCTACAAGCATGTCGAGGAGGAGGCGCGCCCCCATCTCGAGTCCGGCGACCTGATCCTCATCCAGTTCGAGAGCAACGTGCTGGTGAACGCGCTGCAGCGCTCGGCCACCGTGCTCCTGCAGAAGTCGCTGCGTGAGGGCTTCGGGCTCACGGTGACGGAAGGGCTGTGGAAGGGGAAGCCCGTCGTCTCGACGCGCGTGGGCGGCATCCCGCTGCAGATCACCGACGGCGTGAACGGCTTGCTCGTGGATCCCGGGGACGATGACGCCTTCGCCGAGGCCATCCTTCGCGCGCTTCGCGACCCCGATTGGGCAGCCGAGCTCGGGCGCAACGGCAAGGAGACGGTGCGCGAGAAGTTCCTGATGACGCGGCTCATGAGCGACTACCTCGACCTGATGTGCGATCTCACCTGCTAGCGGGTAAGCCTCGGGCGGCGCGGGGGATCAGACCTCGTCGGAGGCGATGCCCGACAGGCGTGCGCGCACGAACTCGACGATCGCGGGCAGCAGGGAGATCAGGATGATCGCGGCGATCACGAGCGTGAAGTTGTTCTTCACGATCTCGGTGTTGCCGAAGAGGTAGCCGCCCCAGATGAAGAGCGAGACCCACGCGATGCCGCCGGCGACGTTGTACGCCGCGAAGTGCCGGTAGGTCATCGCGCCGACGCCCGCGAGGAAGGGCGCGAACGTCCGAACGATCGGGACGAAGCGAGCGATGATGATGGTCGAACCACCGTAACGCTCGTAGAACGCGTGGGTCTTGTCGAGGTACTCCTTCTTGAAGACGCGCGAATCCTCGCGCTTGAGCACCGCCGGGCCGAGCTTGTGCCCGACCAGGTAGTTGCATGCGTCGCCGAGGATGGCCGCGCCGATGAGCAGCAGCCACAGCACCCACACGTTGAGCGAGCTGCTCGCAGCGAGTGCGGCGGCCGCGAACAGCAGCGAGTCCCCCGGCAGGAACGGCGTCACCACGAGCCCCGTCTCGCAGAAGATGACGACGAAGAGGAGCGCGTAGGTCCACACGCCGTAGTGGGCCACGAACTCGCGCAGGTGGACGTCTATGTGCAGGACGAACCCGATCAGTTGGGTCAGAATCTCCATGTCTCTCCCGCGCTGAGCCCTCAAGACCGCAAGCAACCATACCACAGCCACCCCCGCGGCCCGGCCAACCGCGACCCTCACTCGGCGAACGCCGCGAACACCCTCTCCACGTCGGCCTCCCACGACGCGCGACGGTCAGGCTCGCCGCCCGGCGACGTCCTCGACGACGCGAAGTACCCCTCGCCCGGCACGCCCGTCGCCTTCGTGCACACGAGCGATGCCAGCACCACCCCCCGCGCCAAGTCCTCGGGCGCGCCGATCTCGTTCAGCAGCGCGGTCATCGCGTACCCGTACGGCGGGACGGGCGCGGGCGCGAGGACGTCGGAGAGCTCGCCGTACGTCGTCGTCCGCCGTTGCCGCGCGCAGGCGATCACGAACTCGCGCGCGCGCTCGCACACCAGCCGCCATTCCTCGGCCGGCATGCCGTATCGGGTCGCCTTCTTCGCCACGGAACCGAAGATAGCAGACGGCCCCGGCAGCTTGCCGCTGCCGGGGCCGGTTCGTTTCTGGTGGAGGCGCGGAGAATCGAACTCCGGTCCACGACAACCCCCTGGGGAGCATCTCCAGGCTCAGCCGCGACGTGAGTCTCGGCGGTCAGGACAACGTCGCGGCAAGCGTCCTGGCGCCATGACGGGTTCGCGTTCCCTCGCGGCATACCGTCGTCAGCCGCTTGGTAGAGCCCTGGATGGCGCGCTACCGGCTATCGGGCCCTCTCATGGGCCGGGCGCGTCGCTGGAGCTAGCTAGGGCTAGGCAGCGAGAGCAAGATCGTTGTCGACGCTTGAGCGTCTTTACCCCTGTTTAACGAGGCGAGGAGACCTCGGCCTGCTTCTCCCCTCAAGACTGCCGTGTCGAATCCAGTCGCCCCCGTAGTGGAGACGCGACACGTCGCTTGAGACGTATGCGCGCTGTCAACGTGCGCCCATTCGAGCGGGCATTCATGATACCCCCCGCTCGTCGGCCCGTACACCCGGAGCAATCCGCATGCCGCGGGTACACACGCTGCCTGCGCGTCGGGAGACGGGAGGCTCGACGATGCGGACTGCCCGCGCGAGGACGGCATGCGCGCTCGCTCTCGCCTTGTCCGCGACGACAGTGGCGGGGTGCAGGGTGATCCCACCCCCGCGGCCGGACCCGTCCTCCGTCGCGACCATCAACTCCCTGCCTCCGGCGCGCCTCCGGCACTCGCGCAGGCCGCCGGCTCCCCCGCGAGCGAACGAGATCGACGCATCGCTCGTGCAGCGCAAGTGCACCGGCTGCCACTCCATGGATCGCATCACTCGGACCGACCTCGACTGGCGCGGCTGGCGCGGTGAGGTGGGCCAGATGGTGCGCAACGGCGCCGAGCTCACGGTGCCGGAGCAGCAGGCGATCGTGGACTACCTCGCCTGGCGGTGGTAGGCGCCGCCGGACGCGCTACTCCTTGGCGCGCTCGCGCAGCGCGCGCTCGACCTCGCGCTTCTGATCCCTCTCGGCAATGGCCTCGCGCTTGTCGTAGAGCTTCTTGCCTCGCGCCAGCCCGAGCTCGACCTTCACGAGGTTGCCCCCGCTGAAGTACAGCTTGAGCGGCACGAGCGTGTACCCGCGCTCCTTCGTCTTGCCGACGAGGTAGCGGATCTCCTTCTTGTGCAGCAGCAGCTTCCTCGGCCGGTCGGGGTCGACGTTGCTGCGGTTGCCGTGGCTGTACGGCGAGATGTGGACGTTGTTCAGCCACACCTCGCCCTTGCGCACCGACGCGAAGCTGTCGCGCAGCGACGCGCCGTTCTCACGCAGCGACTTCACCTCCGTGCCCGTCAGCGCGATGCCCGTCTCGAAGGTCTCGTCCACGAAGTAGTCGTGGTACGCCTTCTTGTTGGTCGCTATCAGCTTGGTGTCGCGCGGCATTGACGTCTCCAGGGGTTCGCCGTGAGATTGTACCAGTGACCGCGGGAACGGGAGGCCGAAGTGGACGACGCGCGAACCGTGTGCGACGAGCTACTTGCCCGCATTCTCGAGATGGGAAGCGAGGAGAGTCGCGCCGGGATGGCCCGCTACGGCATCAACGTGGAGAACGCCGCCGGCGTGAGCGTCTACGACCTGCGCGCGCTGGCGAAGCCCTACAGGCGAGATCACGCGCTCGCCACCGCGCTCTGGGCGACCGGCCAGCACGAGGCGCGGCTGCTCGCGGCGTTCGTCGACGACCCGGCGTGCGTGACGTCCGAGCAGATGGAGGCGTGGGCTGCCGACTTCGACTCGTGGGACCTGTGCGACCAGGCGTGCACCGACCTCTTCTATCGCGCTCCTCCCGCCTGGGACAAGGCTGCCGAGTGGGCGGAGCGCGACGACGAGTGGGTCAAGCGAGGAGGCTTCGCGATAATGGCGGGTCTCGCGTGGCACGACAAGATCGCGCCGGACGAGGCCTTCGCGCCCTTCTTCCCTCTCATCGAGCGCGAGGCGACCGACCCGCGCAACTTCGTGAAGAAGGCCGTGAACTGGGCGCTGCGCAACATCGGGAAGCGAAATGCGGCGCTCAACGCCGCGGCGGTCGAGTCCGCGGAGCGCATGCTCGCGGCGCACGGCGGGCCGGACGCGCGCGGAGGGACGGCCGAGGACCGCGCTGCGCGCTGGGTCGCGAAGGACGCGCTGCGAGAGCTCACGAGCGAGAAGGTGCGCGCGAGGGTCGGCCTGCCGCCGCCGGCGAGCTGACGCCTACGGCGTGAAGTCCGTCCCGGGCTCGAGGCGCTTCACGAACGCCGCCAGCAGCTTCGCGGTGTTCTCGAGGTCCTTGAGCGACAGCACCTCGGACGGCGTGTGCATGTAGCGCAGAGGGACGCTCACGAGCGCCGCCGCCTTGCCGCCGCGCGACAGCTGGATGGCGTTCGCGTCGGTGCCGGTGCCGCGCGGCTCGGGCCCGATCTGGTACGCGATCTTCTCGGCGTCGGCCGCCGCCGTGAGCAGCTCGAACAGCTTGGGGTTGATGTTCGGCCCGCGAGCGATGATCGGACCGCCGCCGCACTTCGCCTCGCCGTGCTTGCGCTTGTCGACGTCCGGGTAGTCCGTCGCGTGCCCGACCTCGATCGCGATCCCGACGTCGGGGTCGACGCTGTACGCCGAGGTCTCGCCGCCGCGCAGCCCGACCTCCTCCTGCACCGTCGCCACGGCGAACAGGTCACCGGCGGCGCCGCCCGCCTCTTTCACGAGCCGCAGCACCTCGGCCGCGGCCCACGCGCCCATCTTGTCGTCGAACGCGCGCGAGACTCCCATGTCCTTGCCGAAGCGCTCGAAGCCCACGGCAAACGTGACGGGGTCGCCGATCCTGACCTGCTTGCGCACCTCGTCGCCGTCCATGCCGAGGTCGACGAAGAGCTTGCTCATCTTCACGACCTGCTTGCGCTCCTCCTCCTCGAGAAGGTGGACGGGCATGCGGCCGATCACGCCGAGCAGCGGGCCGCCGGCCGCGTGCACCTTCACGCGCTTGCCGGGCAGGATGTGCGCGTCGAGCCCTCCGATCGGCTTGAACGCGATGAATCCCTCGGGCGTGATGTAGTTGACCATGAAGCCGACCTCGTCGATGTGGCCGGCCAGCATGACGGACGGCCCGCCGCCCTTGCCCGCGAGCTTCGCCGAGACCGACCCCATGACGTCGGTCGAGACGTCGTCGGCGTACTTCGACACGTAGTCGCGGTACACCGCCGCCGCCGGCTGCTCGTAGCCGGACGGTGACGGGGCCGCGAGCAGCTTCGACAGGAAGTCGAGCGATTGCGAACGCATAGGACGCGCCTCCCCACGTGCGGTTTTACCTCCCTGCCAGTCTACCCCAACCGGCGGCGGAGCCTTCGCTACGCGATCTCGAGGTCGATGCGCCGGTCGCCCACCACGACGTCCGTCACGCGCACGCGCAGCGCCTCGCCGAGGCGGTAGACGCGGCCCTTGTTCTCGCCGTAGAGCATGAAGCGCTCGGCGTCGTAGCGGTAGTAATCATCCGTCATCGTGTTGACGTGCACGAGCCCCTCGGCCGTGTTCGGCAGCTGCACGAAAATCCCGAACGTCGCGACGTTGGTGATGATGCCGTCGAAGACCTCGCCGACGTGCTCCGCCATGAGCTCGCACAGCTTCGCGTTCACGCTCTCGTTCTCGGCCGACTCGGCCTCGCGCTCCATCAGCGAGCCGTGCTCGGCGAGCCATTCGAGCTCCGGCACCATGTCCGCCGTGGGAGGCCGGTCGAGCGTGCGCGTGAGCTGCGCGCGCAGCAGACGGTGGACGACGAGGTCCGGGTAGCGGCGGATAGGGCTCGTGAAGTGGCAGTACGCCTCGCTCGCCAGGCCGAAGTGGATGTCGAGGTGGTCGGTGTAGCGGGCGCGCTTGAGCGTGCGGAGCACCAGCGAGTTGATGAGCAGCTTCTCGGGACGGCCGTGCGCGAAGCGGATGATCTTCTGGAAGGTGATGGGCGAGGCCCCGTGCACATCCTTGATCGGGTAGTCGAACTCCTTCAGGACAACCGCGACCTGCGCGAGCGCGTCCGGATCCGGCTCCTCGTGGATGCGGAACACCATCGGCGCGGTCACCTCGACCATGTGGCGCGCGACCGCCTCGTTCGCGGCGATCATCGCCTCCTCGATCATGTTCGTCGCCACCGTGCGCTGCCTGATCACCACATCGATGGGGTGCCCCTCGGCGTCGAGGCGCACCTTCGGCTCGACGGTCTCGAAGTCCAGCCCGCCTCGCGCGATGCGGCGCTTCTGGATCGCCGCGGCGCAGTCGCGGAACTCCTTCAGCAGCCGCTCGCACTCCTCGTCCGGGAAGCCGGCATCGGTAGCGAGCCACTCGTCGACCTCGTCGTATGTGAGGCGCCGGTCCGAGCGCATCAGTGAGGGGAACAGGCGGTAGCGCTCGACAAGCCCGGTTCGATCGACGTCCATCATCACGGTGAACGAGAAGCGGTCGACCTGCGGCTTCAGCGAGCACGTGCCGTTGCTGAGCCTCTCGGGCAGCATCGGCAGCACGCGATCCACGAGGTAGACGGACGTGGCGCGCTGCCTCGCCTCGGCGTCGATGATGGAATCACACGGCA